>JANQEZ010000128.1 GCA_028278115.1 Clostridia bacterium | reverse complement strand
CATTTTATCAGATTATTTCATATTAAAAATAGAAACTATAAAAAAATACTATAAAATACCCTATTGAGCTAAATAGGGTATTTTATAGATTATTTAATTCATCTATGAAATCTTTTCATCTTTATCCATTCTAGATATTTCATCAGCTATTTTATTAACTGCACTTAGATATGCATTTATGCTGGCTTCTATTATATCTGTGCTCAGTCCTCTGCCTCTATACATTTTTCCCTGATGACTTATTTTAACTACGGCTTCACCCTGGGCATCCTTTCCTTCGGTAACTGAATGGAGTCCATAATCCTCAAGGACTAAGTTGATTCCTACTATCCTCTCTATTGCTTTAAATACTGCATCAACTGGTCCATCTCCCGTTGACGCTTCTTCAATTATTTCTTCTCTTCGCTTAAGTGCTACGGAAGCTGTTGATGTAATTACATTTCCGCTATTGATTACAAAGCTCTTAAGTTCATAGGTTTCTGGTATATGGATTATGCCGCCAGTTACTATGGCTTCTATATCTCTGTTGTATACTACCTTCTTTTTATCCGCAAGCTCTTTAAATTTCTTAAATGCTTTGGTTAGCTCCTCCTCAGTTAAAGTATATCCTAATGAATTTAGCCTCTCTTTAAAGGCATGTTTACCTGAATGCTTGCCGAGAATCATTTTATTTGTGGTTAAGCCTACGGATTCCGGGGTCATAATTTCATAGGTGCTTCTTTCTTCTAAAACACCATGTTGATGTATGCCCGACTCGTGGGCAAAGGCGTTTGAACCTACTATTGCTTTATTGGGCTGAACATGTACACCGGTTATTGTACTTAACAGCTTACTGGTACGCATAATTTGGGTAGTATCAATATGGCAATCTAGGTCTATAATATCCTTTCTAGTTTTTATAGCCATAACTATTTCTTCAAGTGCTGCATTTCCAGCTCTTTCGCCTATTCCATTAATGGTACACTCAAATTGAGTTACACCTGCCCTTGCTGCTGCCAATGTATTTGCAACTGCCATTCCAAGGTCATTATGGCAGTGGACAGATATCTCCGCTCTATGGATATTTGAAGTTCTTTCTCTAATTTTAGTAATAAAGTCATAGTATTCTTCAGGAGTCGTATACCCCACGGTATCTGGAATATTAATGACAGTCGCTCCTGCATTTATAACCTGCTCAAATAATTCTGCTAAGAATTCTGGGTCGCTTCTCGTTCCATCTTCGGCAGAAAATTCAATATCTGTGCAGTATTTCTTTGCATATTTAACCATACTTACTGCCCTTTCGATTACATCTTGGGGTTTCATCTTAAGTTTATGCTTCATGTGAATATCTGAAGTTGCTATAAAGGTGTGTATTCTAGGACTAGCTGCATATTTTACTGCATCCCAGGCATAATCAATATCCTTTGGTAGGGTTCTAGCTAAGCTGGCAACTTTACAGTCTTTTATGGTTTTGGCAATCTCTCTTACGGAAATAAAATCCCCCTCCGACGCTATTGCAAAGCCCGCCTCTATTATATCCACCTTTAAAAGCTCTAGCTGCTTAGCCATTTGTATTTTTTCCTGAAGGTTCATACTGCATCCAGGTGATTGTTCTCCATCCCTCAGTGTTGTATCAAATATCTTGATCCTCTTTCCCATTTTAACTCTCTCCTCTGTTTTAAGATATTTTGTAGATATAAAGCTTGAAGTTATAAGCTATGAGTTGTAATTTCCAAGTTGCTTTGGAATTCTTTTGAATATAAAATAAAAACCTCATCCTCAAATTTTTATAATTTAAGGACGAGGTTTTAGCTCCCCGTGGTACCACCTTATTTGTTTTTTATATGAAGGCATTAAAGCATTGTCTTTAAGACAAATAATGCAAATCAAAAAAACCACTCTCTTTGGGTTTAATTAAACCCTAGCCTATAATGGGGCATACCATCTATCTCCTAAAAATATTTCAGAGATGCCGCTCAGGAGTGAGTAGTATTTTACTACAGTATCGGTTTACAGCAACCACCGACTCTCTACAACTGCTTTGTCAAATACGCTCTCCTTCATAGCTTTTTCCATTTGAAATTTTCGAGTATATTAATTTAAATCCTATTATTGTATTGTATATTAACAAATTGAATTTCATAAGTCAATAGCATTTTGTAATATTATTTAAAATTATTAATTTTTATGCATTGCTTTTTTTATATATCACCAAAAAATTTTTTCATCTAATTTTACTTTTATCACGTCATCTGCAAAATTTTAAAAATATTTCGTTGACTTTGCATCTTTATCTTTGTTACAATATTTCTTAATTATCCTTAAATTATCAATTATTGATAAACCGGTTTAAAGCTTGAAATTTCTAGATTTCGGTCTATGAGCTTAAATTTCATTCTCAGGATATATTTGTTATGGACATAGTCATAAATCTACTTACAAGCATTGACCTGTTAATATTTATTATAATAAATCCTTGGCTTTTTAACTTCAAAAATTTGTTATAGTCTTTAAATTATTTCAGAAGTTAATCTGAAAATTTATAAATATATTGTATATTATTTGAGTTAAATACAAATTTAAGAAGGTGATTTTTTTGAAGGCTTCAAATGCTATTGTAAAATGTCTTGAAGAGGAAGGTATAGATATTGTTTTTGGCTATCCCGGGGGAGCTGTAGTACCGATTTATGAATCCTTAAGAAATTCAAATATAAGGCATATTTTAGTTAGACATGAACAAGCAGCGGCCCATTGTGCCAGCGGCTTTGCAAGAACTAGAGGTACCACTGGGGTATGTATTGCTACATCAGGTCCAGGAGCAACAAATCTTATTACAGGCATTGCCACTGCATACATGGACTCTATTCCGCTAGTTATAATAACGGGCCAAGTGAGCACAACTGCCATAGGTAAAGATGTTTTTCAAGAGGCTGATATTTTAGGGGCAACTGAGCCCTTTACTAAACATAATTATCTTGTAAAGAACTCTAAAGATATCCCAAAAATCTTCAAAGAAGCCTTTTACATAGCCTCTACAGGTAGACCTGGCCCAGTACTAATAGACATACCGCTGGACATACAAGGTCAGAATATAAACTTTTCCTATCCCGATAAAGTAAATATACTTGGCTATAAGCCTACCTATGTAGGTCATACGGGTCAAATTAAGAGGGCAATAAAAAAGCTTAAAGCCAGTAAAAGACCCCTAATCTGTGCAGGAGGTGGAATTTTATGTTCAAAGGCATCTGATGAACTTAAGGCTTTTTCTGAAAAGGCTAAGATACCTGTTGTACATACTTTGATGGGCATAGGTGCCCTTTCGTCGGATTCCAATTATTATGTGGGAATGGTAGGCTCACATGGACATTCCTTTTCAAATAAAGTTGTGGCTAAGGCTGATTTGTTGATGATTATTGGTGCTAGGGTTGGTGACCGTGCTACCGCAGGCTTTAAGCTCATGAATGAAAATCTTGATATTATCCATATTGATATTGACCCTGCTGAAGTTGGCAAAAATGTACATACCACGATTCCAGTTGTTGGGGATGCTAAAAATATTTTAAATAAGTTTATTGAGAAGATTCATTCCCTTGATACCGACAATTGGCTTAATGAGATTGATTCTTTGAAGATAAGCTCTAGTAGTAAGCATATTGGTATGAAAGGCTTTATCAACCCAAAGCAAGCCTTAAGGAAATTATCCCATATGGTGAGCTCAGATGCAATTTTCACCGCCGACGTAGGTCAGAACCAGATATGGGCAGCAAGAAATTTGGAAATAACCGGTGATAGAAAGTTTTTTACCTCCGGCGGTCTTGGAACTATGGGCTATAGTTTGCCGGCGGCAATAGGCTCAAAGCTCTCAGCTCCCCACAGAGAAGTCATCTGTATTCTAGGTGATGGCAGCTTTCAGATGTCCCTTGGGGAATTAGCTACTCTATGTGAATCTGGTTTAAAGGTCACAGTACTTCTCTTTAACAACAACAGATTGGGAATGGTTAGAGAGCTTCAGGACATCCAAGTGGGAAAGGGTAAATATTTTGGAGTAGATTTTACGGCTAATCCAGATTTCATGAAAATAGCTGATTCCTATGGTCTTATGGGCATAAGAATTTCTTCAAATGAAGAGTTAGAAACAGCCTTTAAAGCTGCTCTAAGCAGCACTAAAAGCTATATTATCGAATGTATGGTTGATCCAAATATATTTAGCACTTTATAGGTTGAGCTTCATTGGCATATACGGCATATGAAATTACCCCTAGTAAAGGAGGGATTCTTATTAAGAAGCATGTATTATCGGTTTTAGTGGAAAATCATTACGGTGTTTTAAGTAAAGTAGCGGGCCTATTTACCCGTAGAGGCTATAACATAGATAGCCTTTCTGTGGGTGTTACTGAAAATCCAGATATTTCTCGTATAACCATAACCCTTACTGGAGATGAGTATTTACTAGAGCAAATAAAAAAACAGTTAAACAAGCTTATAAACGTTATCAAGGTGGTTCAACTAAAAGAAGAAAAATCAATTTATAGGGACCTTGTACTTATTAAGGTTAAGGCAAATGCCTCCTCTAGACCAGCCATCAATGAAACTGTTAATATTTTCAGAGGTAATATTGTGGATATTTCTTCTGAAACCTTGACTGTAGAATTGACAGGTGATGCTGGAAAGATATCTGCCTTTGTGGAGGTTATTAAGCCCTTTGGAATAATTGAATTGGTCCGAACGGGCTTTACTGGAATCCAAAGGGGAAGTTCTAAAATTATGGATTAGGACAGAGATGACTACGTCACTTTGTCAGTTAGTGGTTCGTAGCAATTTTGATATGTACATTAATATAGTATATGTATAAATTAACTCGTTGTGCTAGTAAATCATTAATTTTAGTTTATCAATACTTAAGGGGGTTTTGATATTTCATTTGAGTGATTTTTATGAACCTGTTTTA
>JANQEZ010000116.1 GCA_028278115.1 Clostridia bacterium | reverse complement strand
AGAAATTTAACTTTTTTTAGAAATATTTCTTAAGCAAAACTACAATGCCTATTTGGCTAATAGCTAATGGCTGATAGCTCACAGCAAAACATTGAATGTAAAATTTCTGGGTCACACACCTATATATAGGGTTCATATAGTAGAACTTAATTTATACATATACGTAAATTAATGTACATGTACAAATACTCAGATTTTCTGGGAGTTTTGGAGATGTATAAACTAAAGTCTCTACTTGAATCCCTATAGGGATTCAAGTGAAAACTTTAAAATTTTATTATTTTGCTTTAAAATATAGGATTTATTTCATATATTTTGATATAATTATTATGCTTTGTCATATAGATATTTTTAGGGAGGATATATAATGAGAAAAGGGAGTTCTAATTCATTTATTAAAGGAGCTTTTATATTAGGAGCTGCAGGTATAATAATAAAAATACTAGGGGCATTCTTTAGAATACCTCTTGCAAATTTAATTGGAGACGAAGGTATGGGGTATTTTCAAAGCTCATATCCAATTTACCTGCTGCTAGTTGTGATTTCAACGGCTGGTTTTCCTACAGCTATTGCGAAATTAGTCTCAGAAAAAGTTGCAATTGGTGATAAATATGGAGCTCACCGAATATTTAAAGTTTCTTTTATAGCATTATTTGTTATTGGAATCATTACTTCATCAGCTTTATTTTTTGGAGCTAGAATATACTCCTATAACTTTATAAAGAATCCTAAGGCATATTATTCTACTTTAGCTATAGCACCAGCACTTTTCTTTGTTCCCTTAATGTCAGCTTTCAGAGGATACTTTCAAGGACTTCAGAATATGAAACCAACTGCCATATCTCAAATAGCAGAACAAGCCGGAAGAGTACTTCTAGGACTTGGTCTGGCGTATATATTACTGGATAGGGAGCTAGAGATAGCAGCAGCCGGAGCAGCATCAGGAGCAAGTGCGGGAGCCCTTTTTGGTGCTATAATAATAACATTTATTTATTTTGCATATAGAAGGAACTCAGAGATTCCTAAGGCCGTAGGTAAAATTGAGGATACAAGTACTATTCTAAGAAATCTGTTAGTGATAGCTATTCCAATAACCATAGGAGCTGCGGTTCTGCCAGTGATGCAAACCATTGATGCAGGAATAGTAATGAGAAGGCTTCAAGATATCGGATATACTGAAAACGCAGCCAATAGCCTTTTCGGACAATTAACAGGAATGGCAAATCCTCTTATTAACTTTCCCCAGGTGATAACTGCGGCTATTCAAGTAAGCTTAGTTCCAGCAGTATCTCTTTTGGCGGCTAGAAAAGATACCTACTCCTTAAACAGTACAATTGAAGCGGGGGTTAGAATATCACTGCTGTTAGCTCTTCCAGCAGCAATAGGGCTAGTCATATTAGCAGAGCCGATAATGCTTTTACTTTATCCCCTTCAACTTGAAAGTGCCGTAAGTGCTAGTAAGATACTTGCAGTTCTAGGCTTTGGCGTAATATTTTTATCTGTTTTTCAAACCCTCACAGGTGTTCTTCAAGGGCTTGGAAGGCCAATCATACCGGTATTAAACCTAGCTGTAGGTGCAGTAATAAAGCTGGTATTAAGCTATATCCTTATCGGAATACCATCCATAAATATTAGAGGAGCTGCTATAGCCACCATAATTGGGTATGGCATTGCTGCTATACTGAACCTTATGTATATTAGAAATAAAATGAAGATTAGATTCAATTTTATCAATGTGTTTTTAAAACCAACAATTTCTGTTATTGTAATGGCGGTAATAGTAAGAATATCTTTTTCAATATTTAATACCAGCCTGGGTAATAATAAGGCTACAATGGTTTCCATTATCATAGGTGGATTAGTTTATGGTATCATGCTTCTTGTAACTAAGACCATAACGGAAGAAGATTTTGAATTGATGCCGGGAGGTAAGAAGCTTTACAAAGTAGTCAGGATATTTAATAAAAAATAATAACCCTTTATAAGAATCGAGGTGATATACATGACAAAAAAAATCACAATTATAGGTATTGGACCCGGAGGAAAACAGTATTTGACCTTAGAGGCCATAGAAAAAATAAAGGAGGCAAATACGCTATACCTTAGAACCGAAAAGCATCCTATTGTGGATTATATAAAAACAATAGGTATAAAAATAGAGAGTTTTGACAATATTTATGATACCTATGAAAATTTTGAAGAAGTCTATGATAAAATCGTAGACAAGCTTATAAAATTATCAGAGGATGAAGATGTGGTTTACGCAGTTCCAGGCAGCCCCTTTGTGGCAGAGAAAACTGTTAAAAAGCTAATGGATATATGTAAAGGCGTAGGTAATTTGGAATTAGAGATAATAGCTGGGGTGAGCTTTATAGAAGCAATCATCAATACCATAGGCAAGGATCCAGTAAATGGACTGAAAATTATTGATGCTCTACAGATGGACATTCAAAAGCCTAATTCTGACGTAGATATAATAATAACTCAGGTATATAATAGATTTGTAGCTTCAGATGTAAAACTTAAGCTTATGAAGTACTATGATGATGAATATGAAATAACAATAATTAGAGGTGCTGGAATCCAGGGAGAAGAAAAAATTCTCAATATTCCATTATATGAACTAGACAGGGCAGATTGTTTAGACCATTTAACGAGTATATTTATTCCTAAAAACGTTAACAATAAAATAAAAAGATATAAAATGGATAATTTAGTAGATATTATGGGTAAGCTAAGAAGTAGAGAAGGTTGTCCTTGGGATAGAGAACAGGATCATCAAACTCTAAAGCCATATCTTATCGAAGAAAGCTATGAAGTATTAGAAGCATTAGAAGAAGGTGATATGGACTTATTGGAAGAAGAACTAGGAGATTTGCTCTTGCAGATAGTGTTCCATAGCCAAATAGCAACAGAAAGGGGATATTTTAATATAACCGATGTAATAACAGGGATTTGCAGTAAGTTAATTAGTAGACATCCCCATGTTTTTGGAGACTCAAGGGCAGATACCTCGGATAAAGTATTAAAGAATTGGGAAGAAATAAAGCGAAGTGAAAAAAAAGAAGATACTTATACTGAATCCCTTATGAGAATTCCAAAACAATTACCTGCTCTTATGAAAAGCTATAAGATACAGGGTAAAGCTGCAAAGGTTGGTTTTGACTGGGATAATGTACATGGGGCAATGGAAAAAGTATCAGAAGAGCTTCAAGAATTAAAATCAGCCCTTGAAAGTAATAATAAGCAAAATATCAATGAAGAAATAGGAGATATTTTGTTTGCTGTAGTAAATGTAGCACGGTTTTTGAAAGTCAGACCCGAATTAGCTCTAAATAATACGATTGAAAAATTCATCAGAAGATTTAAGTACATAGAGACTACAGCCAAGGAAAATGGCGATGATTTACAGGAAATGACCCTTAAAGAAATGGATAATCTGTGGAATTTGGCAAAAAAAATAGAAAAAAAGACCTAAATTTTAAAAAAAGACCTCAAAAAGAAGGATTTTTCAATAAAAGATAGAATTAGCATATACGTGATTAAAATGAATTAATAAAGAAAATCAAAAGACTAATTTAAGGAGGTAAGATTATGAACAAAGCTCAATTAGTTGCAAGTATGGCTGAAAAGTCAGGATTAACAAAAAAAGATGCAGAGGCTGCTTTAAATTCATTCATGAAGAGTGTTGAAGAATCTTTAGTAGGTGGAGAAAAGGTATCACTTGTAGGATTTGGAACTTTCGATGTTAGAGAAAGAAAGGCAAGACAAGGAAGAAACCCAAGAAATCCTGAGCAAATTATTGATATCCCAGCTTCTAAAGCTCCAGTTTTCAAGGCTGGTAAAGCGTTAAAAGACATGGTGAATGAGTAAGATTTAAAAAGAGAAGCAGCCTAGCTGCTTTTTTTCTTTTTTTATGACTCATAAGATAAGGCTTTCACAACCTAAGAGCAAAGAGCTAGGAGCTGAGAGCTAACAAAGCGTCGCAGACGTCTTTGGATAAAGGAGTTGACTATATGAGAGTAGATAAATTTTTGAAAAATTCCAGACTTATAAAAAGAAGGACAGTAGCTAAAGAAGCCTGTGAGCAGGGAAGAGTGAAGGTAAACCATAAGCCTGCTAAGCCGGGAACAGAAGTAGCACAAGGAGATATAATTACTATTGAATTTGGAACAAGAATCATTAAAGCTGAAGTACTTGACTTAAAGGAGCATGTTACAAAAGATGCATCTAAAGAAATGTATAAAACGATAGAGTAAGAAAAATAAGCGCTCAAGGCTCAAGGAGAATTATCCTTGAGTCAGGCTGCCCTGAAACCCGAATTTCTTCGTTGTTGCTTCAAGTGAGAACTCTTACGTATTTCTTTATACGCAGCGACCTCTCACTTTCAGCACGCCTCGAACTTCGGATTTCAGGGAAGCCTGTCATCTTGTTGGCTTTGTCAACAATCTGGCTCAAGGAGAATTATCCTTGAGTTTTTTTTGTTTAAACATTTTTAAAAAGAAATTACATAGCTGAAATAGACTAAAGTAAACAGTTACAAGTCAAATTAAAACTATTACCAGTAAAATATTAGTCTCAAACCATCTTCTTCTAAAACCCATTAGAAAGACCCTAATACTTGCAACTTGGAACTTGTAACTTACAACTTGTAACTTGCAGCTTGCAACTAAAGCACGTCGCCAATAGCGAAAGCCCACAACCCATCTTGCTTTTAAAAGTAATATATTCACAATATATTTCATATCTTTATAAGGGGAGGAGGTGTCTTTTTTGGAAGAAAGAAAAATTGTAAGAAATAGATCCCATAATTTGGTGCTGGAAAATAGAGAAAAAATGAGTGTTTCTGGTGTGGAGCATGTTACTAGCTTTGACCCATCAATTATAATTTTAGTAACAGTACAAGGAAATATGACTATAAAGGGAAGTGAACTTGACATAAAAAAACTTAATCTAGATGATGGTAATCTATCAATTCATGGATACGTAGATTCAATAGTTTACACAGATAAACAAGACATGGGCTCTAAGGGTAAAGGGTTACTTGGGAAAATCTTCAAATAGATAATTCCTTTAATATATGAAGATATGGTTTGGAGTAGTTAAATTGAGGTGGAAGCTATATGTCTACGTTTGTATATTTCCAATTATATACCTTTTTAGCAACGCTTTATGGAGGTATTGTCATTGCATTTATGTATGACATTTATAAAATATATAGAAATATATTAAAAGTTAGAAAAATTGTTTCTACTATACAGGATTTGTTGTTTTGGGTTTTTATAGCTATGGTGGCTGCATCTGTTCTTGTATTTAGTAATGACGGAAAAATGAGAGGATATTCTTTATTAGGCTTTATAACAGGAGCTCTAATTTACAACTTTCTCCTTAGTAAAGTAGTTGTAAAAGCTGTCAATGAAATATTGAATTTTATAAAAAAAGTTGCATTTTACATATATGGTAAACTAAAAAAAGCCTTCAATACTATTTTTAAGTTAATTATATATCCATCTAAAAAAATCTATAAAGCTTTGAAACCATTAATCGTAAAAACAAGAAAAATTTCAGGTATACCAAATCGAATACTTAAAAAAACAAAAAAATACACTAAATTAGTACTCAAAAAGAAATAGAATAGCAAATTTGTTGAAGGAAAAATATAAGCTTTATAGAATACTTAATCTAAGACTAAATCCACTTAATAATATAGACGTATTTTAAGGATGTGGAACTATGAGCAGAAGCAACAAAAGAAAAAAGGTAAGCTTTTTGAAAAGAAATAAAATTGCCATAATCGTTTTGACTTGTCTACTGCTTTATTTATCAATAACTATAGTTAATCAAGAAATAAAATTAAGGGATTTGCAAATTGAAGGTGATCAGCTACAAAGTGAATTAGACGAACTAAGCAAGGAAGTAAGTGAGATTGAAAAGAAGGTTGAGGAAGGCACAAGTTTAGAGTTTATAGAGAAAACAGCTAGAGAAAAATTGAAAATGGTTAAACAAAATGAAATAATATATATTATCCAAGATGAAAAAGAGTCGGATTAAACCTTAACCATGTATTGACATAGTTGGCTTGATAAAATATAATTGATGTGAGGTAACAATGTAAAAAAAATTAAGGAGGAAGGTTTTTAATGCCCTTGGAAATTGGTAAGGTAGTTGATGGTACTGTTACAGGTATTACAAATTTTGGAGCTTTCATACAACTGCCAGATGGGAATACTGGACTATGTCATATCTCAGAAATAGCTGATGAATATGTAAAGAGTGTAAAGGATTACTTAAAGGAACAACAAGTTGTGAAGGTTAAGATTATTGAAACGAATGGCAAAGGAAAGGTTAGCCTTTCAATAAGAAAAGCCACCGAGGGAGAAGGAAAGAAGCAAGAAACAAAACCTGAACCCAAGAATATGGAGGAAAGACCAAAGTACAATAGGCAAAATAGGCCAAATAATTCTTATGGTTCAAAGCCTCAGGGCTCTAAGCCACAGGGATCAAAGCCATACAACTCAAGACCGCAAGGTTCCAAGCCATATGGCTCAAGGACACAAAGCACTAAATCATTTGCTTCCAAACCACAAGGCGGTGGTTTTGAAGATATGCTGTCAAAGTTTTTAAAGGATAGTGATGATAAATTAAAAACTCTAAAAAAGAGTGCCAGCAATAGAAGAGGCAACGGCTTTAATAGAAGTTCGGATTAATTAATAGATAATACCGGGGAATTATTTCCCGGTTTTATATATTTTATAGAGATAATAAGGAGAATGGAAATACTATGGAAAAACGCTGTATTATTGATATTGGTACAAACTCTATAAGAATGCTTAGGGCTGTCATTGAAAAGGGTAAAATAATTAGCAGTGGGAAAACCCTTGAAATGACTCGAATAGGAGAGGGTGTAGACAAGACAAAGCTGCTCTCTAGTGCAGCTATGGATAGGAGTATTAGTGCTTTAAAAAAATTTAAAAAACAAGCATTAAGCGAAGGTATAAAGGATATTAAGGCAATAGCAACTAGCGCTGTTAGAGATGCTAGGAACAGAGATGAGTTTTTAAAAAGAGCAAAGCTTGAAATAGATATTGATATAGAAATCATTAGCGGTGAAAAAGAAGCAGAACTTGGATTTATAGGGGTCATGGGCGGCATTAAAAAGGAATTAGGGAATGTACTAGTTATTGATATAGGTGGAGGTAGTACCGAATTTATAGTTGGAAATAGTAGAGGAATAAAATATGTAAAAAGCTTGGATGTGGGAGCAGTAAGGATGACAGATAAACACATAACTACTGACCCAATCTCTGATAAACAGCTTAAAGCCCTAGTATATGATGTTAAGAATATAATAAATGAAATAATAGAAGACCTTAAGGAATTTAGAATAGATGAAGTAGTTGGCATTGGTGGAACTGCTACCAACCTTGCATCAGTAGCTCAGCAGTTAGAAATATATGATAGTAGTAAAGTCCATAATTATGAATTAAGTCTAGAAGAAATAAATAGTATGATTTATAGATTTAAAAGCACTGACAACAATAAGCGTAAAAAAATCAAGGGCTTACAGCCAAAGCGTGCTGATATTATATTAGCTGGAAGCAGTATATTGTATGAAATACTTGCTAAATTGAACACCAAAAGCATCAGAATAAGTGAATATGATAACCTAGAAGGATATCTTTACTTTGAATATAAAAACTAAGTAAAAAGCATTATTGCTTATATTTGGATATATAAAAAGTCAAATTTTCATTGACAAAGAAGTGAATTTGTTGTATTATATATCTTGTCGCTAATAAAAAACATTTCGCCGGGGTGGCGGAACTGGCAGACGCACAGGACTTAAAATCCTGCGGTCCTTAAAGACCGTACCGGTTCGATTCCGGTCCCCGGCACCATAAAAAGACAATTAATAATTAGGAATTAATAATTAATAATGATTTGGGTCAGTTCTCTTAAGAAAAGACCTAAAAGAATAACTTAAACAATTCTTAATTCTAAATTATATCATCGCGGGGTGGAGCAGTTGGTAGCTCGTCGGGCTCATAACCCGGAGGTCGCAGGTTCAAATCCTGTCCCCGCAACCAGTTAATAAAATCTTATAGCGAATTGCATTTTATTCGTGGGAAATTTTATGGTAT
>JANQEZ010000047.1 GCA_028278115.1 Clostridia bacterium | reverse complement strand
TTAACTCTTTATAATTCAAAAAAATATATATATGATTTATTTTAACCAAATTCTTCATTATAATACTGTATCTATTTTTATTTTGAGAAGCTTAGCAATAAAAAAAGAGGCAGTCTCACAAAGACTCCTCCTAAGTTTAGACTCGGAATGTTTTAGAATGAATAAATTTCAATATTTTGAAATTTAGCCGATTTGGCTAGTAGTGACGTAGGTGCTAGGCTTAAGAAATTTCAAAATAACAAAGAAATTCCTCATTCTGAAACAGCTCTTTTCCTGCTTTCTTTACCATTCTCTATTAAACTTTAAATCATCTATCAATGTTTCTCTTAGATAATAGTAAAAGATTTCACCATGATTATAACCGTATCCAGTTAAATTTAATGTTGTAGGTCTATTCTTACCATAACTACACTGAAATTCCTCTGACGGCCATTTAATTTCCTTTTCTGTATAATTAAATTCTGCTCCATTATTTTTCCTGCCCAGGATATCAAATACTACAAGCAGCTTATACTTTTTAGTATTATCATTTACTAAATCTAACGCTTTACTTTTCTCTACAATCTTTGCAGTTGGAGGTATGTAATATTTAAAATTCCATGTGTTTTTAGACAGATTGGCAGGCTCTGACTCACTTTTAAACCTATCTTCAGTATCTAATGTGATTTTAGAGGTAAATTCATCGTATTTACTGAATTTAAGCAATTTATAGTCTCCAGTATTATCATCCTCTACATATATATCTGCCTCTATTGGCTTACCTCTATCATTTAAAGCATAGAAGCTAGGACTTATTTCTATAATATCACCTGCATCATTTAATCCCATAGAGTCGATTTTAAAGTATAGCTTGTAGCCCAATTTTATTCCTTGACCTTCTTTATTCTTATATACAGGCATCTCGCTGACTTGTATTCCACTTCTACTAAGCTCAGTTAAATTCCCATCATCCCCTATGAAATAATTCTCCCAGCTATAATCCCTTATTTCGCTTATTCTAAAGTTCTCAAGTTTTATACTGACTGTCTTTATAGGTACAATAACAGATTCAATATTTCCATTCTCCGTTCTTGCAATAAACTCCGCAAAGTAATCACCTTTAGGAACATCCACTGGAACTATATATTCTTTATTCCATATCTTTTCTTCACTAAAAGATATACTATCTAAAGTAATTGTATCTTCAAAGGCTTCTCCCTTAAAGATATTAACAGTTACTTCGTCAGCATATTTTGTTGTCTTAGCCCCTATGATATATGGGGTGTCAATAGTTAATTCACTTGGCATTTTAGCTAACAAATTAATGGGGGTTTTAACAATTAAATCTTTATTCTCCTGTAATTCCACCAATCCTTCACCAGTTGCATAAAACTCTACTTCATAGGTATTATCCTTTTGTGTTTTAGGGATTCCATACTTTGTTTCCCAGATTTTTTCTGTTGAACTTTCACTCTTTATGTCTAAATCGACATTAGTTCCAAATATAACTGCTCTTGCACAAGTAGCATATTGGTTTGTTCTAAGGCTTAATGTAACATCTTCCGATGCAGCAATTGGATTTGGATTAATATCGGGAATCATATCTAGGTCATTTATAACCTTTATAGTATATAATTCTGTATCAGCTGCCCCAAAGTTATCTTCAGTTGTAACTTTGATAGTATATATGTTTCCATATTGCAGCTTTATATTATCTCCACTGCTAATTGAGTTATA
>JANQEZ010000046.1 GCA_028278115.1 Clostridia bacterium | reverse complement strand
TGAATCTGTTTTAACCTACAAAATATAAGAAAAACAGGTTCATAGCATAAGCGGAAAGGAAATATCAAATACCCCCGGCAGCATGAACTAGCACAATGGGTTAAATTATTAAGAAGAGGGAGTGATCTATATTAATCTAATCAAAAACATCTTAAGCTTTAATAAAAAACGGATATTTATACTACTATTTTATATTCTAATAAGACTCATTATAAGACATTTAGGGTCAGATTCACCATATTATTTATATGAAACACAATATGAAAAAAACGTCTATGTGCTGGCTATTATGATGGGAGAATTTATTAGATGGCTATTACTAATAGCTTTCTTCTTTATAACAGAGGAGTTAGCAAAAAAATATGAAAATTGGAAAAGAAGAGGCTTTAGGGCTATCTGTATAGCTTTACTTCTTATTCTCTTTAATATTTCTTTTGAGCCTCTTTCATTTATACTTGATTATTTCATAATTTGGTTACTTTTGAGTATAGGTATTAAGGTAGAAAGCCCATAAATAAAGCAATCTTAATATATCCATAGTTACTTGATTGAAGAAAATAAAAGAAATGCATAGAGTTTTGCATAAATTTTTCCATCAAACTCTACGCATTTCTACTTTTAGCTTTTAAAGAATGAGGTTAACTTTTTTATTCTATCCTAGCAGTCGCATCCAATAAATTCTACAACAGCCTTAAGTTTTACTACTAGAACTTGTCGACCACAATCGTCAATTACTATATCAAACCCAATTACACCACCAATTATTTTAAAGCAAGGCTTACAAGGTGGGATTTTATCACAGGTGAAAGCAATTACTTGATCGACACATGTAGTTGTATTGCAGCAGATTGAGCAATTTATCGGTGATAATCCTGAAATAGGCAATAGGTCTCCCACATTGACAAATAGTCTTGAACACCCCACAAGTCGAACCGCCTGTATATCAACAGGACAATTTAAAACTCCATCACATGGATTAAAAACTTCACACATCGTAGTCCTCGTCTCAAGACAACAGCTTAGCTCACTAGTATCAATACAAACTCCTACATTTGTAATATTAAAATCAAGAAAAAACCCATCTGGTACTGTAGTCGTACAGCAAAAACTAATTACACGATTACATTCACTTTCTGTTGCTGGAAAATCAATAAAATCTATTATTTCTCCTTTATCATTAAAATATAATTTAGCTTTTTGCCCTTCTTCAATCTTTTTCTCTGCCATTATAGTCTCCTTTCAAAATCTTTAGTAGCCATCTAAGGGCTTCTCCCTTTGGCTATTAATAATGTATGAACTTGGCTTCAAAATTGTTATGATTTAGGGATGTTTTTTTGATAACTTCTTCTTGATTTTTTGACTCCACTTAATAGCCTGAGCCTATTCTCTATTTATATGATTTTGGCACAAAGAGCCTATTCTCTAAATAGTATATAGCGAAAGGAGATGGAGATATGAGCTTAGATTGTAAAATAAATCCACCAATAATCACAATTGAAACAAATGTAGACTTTGAACCAGCTGGAAATGCTATTGTTGGAACAGTTGTTTCGGCTATAAACATCCAAAGTGTAATCGAATGTGAGGATGCCGATATATTCATAAATGATACTTTACCATTACAATCCCTTTTCTATATAAGACCTAAGAATTAAATTATTTACTTAAAAGAAAGGGCTAAAATCACTCAGATTTTATTATTTGAAATTTCATTTGCTGCCCTTTCTATAGCTTTCTTTTTACTCCTGCGTTAAAATTCTATTTATTATAGAATTTTTATAGCTTTTAAGCTACACTTTTCTTTATACTAATTTAAAGGTTGTGTACTATATATTTCAAATTACCCTTCATTTTATGAGTACTTGAGAGATATAAGAAATATATAACTTTAGGTTTTATTTGAATTGACGTAAACCGCACTAGCTAAAGCCTGCATTGGATATGATTCAGCTATTTCACCAGTTGATAAAATTTGTACGTGATTGCCAACTTTGAAATTACGACTTACATCACGATAACCTATAGCAGTATTTTCCGATAAACCTTCAAAAAAGTTGGTTTCATCGGTAATACTTACCCAGACTTTGCCTTTAACAGCATCTGTTTGGGAGTCAATTAATATCCTTGTTCCATCTTCATTAACCTCTAGAACTATTCCTACAATATCGGCTTCCTTAAGTTTGTTACCGTTTACTGACGGTTCTTCCTTTTGATTCTTGTTTATATCTAACTCATTTGTAATTGTGCAGCCCACAATTGCTGATATTGAAATGGCAATAATTAAGCTTGAAAGTAAAAGCTTTTTCATTTTAAGCACCTCTTTCATATTAAATGGAATTCTATTTTAATATCGACCTATATCTATTTTGACGAGGTTTTTAATGCTTAAGTTCCAAATTTCAAGCTGTAACTATTAGGAATAGTTGAGGTTCAGGCTTTTATAATTATAAAATTATAAAAGCCTGAACCTCATTTCTGCAATTTATAGAATAATATATCCCTATATAACTTAACATTTTTCCTTCCTCATGCATATTATAATTTTAAGATATTATTTATAATGGAGTGAATTATATGAGTTCAAGAGATAACTCTAAAATCATAGAGCCCCGCATACCCCAAGGATGTTATACCCATTCAGCAATGAAATATACCGTAAAAAAGGGAGATACCTTTTATAGCATAGCCACAGAACACAAGCTGGAGCCCAGGGAGCTAATACTTAGCAGTACACATATTCAGAATCCCAGCTATCTAATCCCTGGTGATGTTCTATGTATTCCAAAGCAGGTAAAGCTATGCACTTTTTTACATCCAACTCAAAAGCTTCCCAAGAAGTCATATGCTGTTATCGCAAATTTAAATGGAATAACCTGTATTGCAAATCTTCCTTCCTTCAAAAAGGATAGAAAAATATATAACTCTTACTATTGCTATGCCATAGGCTTAAATAATCATAAAAGCGTAAAGTTATCACAAATATCTACTAATCCATCCATATGGATAGGTGAGATTAAGGACATAGCTCTGCAGCCCCATATCAGGATTGTCATAAGTGTAAATAAAGGAGATGAACCCTCTAATCCCCCTGGCGATTTAGTTTTATTTGAAAGCAGATAGAGGTGGCAGTAATAATCCAAATAGGAATAGTATCTTTATCTAGATAAAATCACCCTGCTTTCTACTTAAGGAAGCACGGTGATTTTCAATATTATCGAAACAATACTGGAAAGAATCTAATAAGTAATATTCCAATAATAGTACCAATGAGTATTTGAATTGGCGATAGCCTTCTCATATTATTCTCCTTTCCTTGTCTTTTCTATAGATTTTCATCATCTTAAATATTAAAAGTTTTTGGACTCAGATACTAATCACATACTATATTCTCAATATGATTAACCTTTATATCTTTTGTGCTGCTTAAAAATACTTCTATGGCATCTATTCTAATATCCCAATCAAACATTCTTTTTTCAGCTAAATAAAAGTTTACTGTTTTTAGTATGCGATTTAACTTAGTTGAGTTTATAGCTTCGATAGGTCTACCGTAATCTACCCTGCTTCTAGTCTTTACTTCAATAAATACAATATAATCATTACTCCTAGCTATAATATCAACTTCTCCAAACCTACATCTATAATTTCTATCTAGTATTTTATATTTCATTTTCTTTAAATACTCAGCAGCCTTTTCTTCCCCAATTTCCCCTATTCTCTTTGTGTTCAAAGCTTTTCTCCTCCTAATTATTATCAAGCCGTGCAATAAATGCAAGGACCTCTGCTACTACATTGTAAAGCTCCGGAGGTATTTCTTCACCAATAGATAGATTGTATAATTGCGTTGATAGCTTTTCATCCTTATAAACAGGTATCCCATTTTTTTCTGCCAATTCCTTTATTTTCTCAGCGGTGAATCCCTTGCCCTTTGCAACTACCTTCGGAGCACTGTCTTCACTTTGACTATATTTTAATGCGTTTGCAATTGACCTTTTTTTCATATGTTTACACCCTTAAATCTAAAGTATTTAATTTCTTATTTCCTTCAAATAATTCAGAATCAGTAATATCTTGCTTTTCAGTTGAAATATTATACTTAAACATTACATTGCTAAAGCCTTGCTCCTCTAATTTACTTGACAATAATTCTTCATTATTTTTAATAATTCCTTTGATTTTTTCATTTGATACTTTGAAATTCAAATTAATTTCTTTTTCCTTTAGTTCTATCAAAACCTGAACCAAATCTAAATTATTGGTATTAAGTGATATAAATAACTTGGCATTACTGCTGTCAATTTTTTTTCTGCTTTTATTTTCCTTTCTTATAAATATATCTAAATTTTTAACTGCTCCATTCATATTTAAAGGTATTTGAATAAAAGCCATATTCTCATTTAACCTATTAATAAAGTCTAATGAAGCCTTTATTTCTTCTATGGTTTTACCTATTAAGCTATTTGATTCACTATTTGCAATACTTGCTTTAATTTCCTCAAGGCCCTCATATAGCTCCTTAAATGCTTGGCTTAATCGTCCATCTTCTTTAAAGTCCAGCATTTGAAATTTATTTAAAAGGGTCACAAGTGTCTTTTTAATATCTTTGCTGAATATGTCTTTAGCTTGATAATCAGTATCCTTAATTGAATTATTACCTTTATTTTCTACCAATTCTTCATCAACAAGCTTTATTAACCCTTCTATTTGATTGGTCAAAGTCTTTTTCCCAGCCAAGAGGTTATCAACTAATATGATATCTTTAGGACTAAAGTCTAAATTATTTTTAAGCATGAAGACCAGCTTCTCCAATGAAGCCTTATTTTCATTATTTAAAAAATCCTGGGCAAATGGAATCTCTCTATTAGAAATATTATTGCTTTCAGAAGCTTTCGTCATTAGAACATTATTATTGCCTTCGACTGATATATTAAAAGGGTTAATTTGGTTAGAATTTTTCTGGACAGCTCTATTATCATTATTTGATGGGCTGTAATCCCTTATTTGAATTAAATTTTTAAGACTATCTTTAATATTATTATTTATTGTATCAGAATTTATTGTAACGTTATTTTCCTTTATAATTTCTGCCATTTTTTCATAGTAATCCCTTGTAGATTGTATAGCAGTAATATTCTCCTTTGTAATTGGAATTTGATTTTTAATCAATAGTTCAATTAAGTCCTTATTGCTTTCATTAAGCTTAACTCCCATCTCCGACAGCTTGCTTTCCAGTAAAGCCAGCTTTGAAATGTTACTCTTAATAAAAATCTTGCCCTCCTCAATATCTGTTACAGTAAAATCTACTAAATCTCCCTCTCTATAGTGTATAGCAGAAAGGTCCTTGGCAGAAATGGTTAGTCTATCATTTACCTGAAGCATGATTACATCACTGGCAATGGAAATGACCTTAGCCTTTAGTGAATCTCCAACCTTAAGCTTTGAAAGCATATCATTACTTTCTATATTATTATTGCTGATAACAGCTCTGACTAAATTTTGTATCTCCATAATTATCACCCTTTTAAGTGAGTAAATTGTATAAATCAACTCTTTTAAAGGAAGCTTTTTTATCCACGACCCATCAGCTTCTTTAGAAAACTCATTCTATGTACAGGTGTTGCACCATAGGTTTTTAATGCTTCATAATGTTCTTTTGTCCCATATCCTTTATGCTTTGAAAAATTATATTCAGGATATTCTATATCATATTCTTTCACAATTCTATCCCTAGTGACCTTAGCTATAATTGATGCTGCAGCTATGGATATGCTCTTACTATCACCTTTAATTATACCTCTTTGCCTAATATTTATATCGGCTAGTTCTAAGGCGTCTATTAACATAAAATCTGGTTTAACCTCCATTGATTGAATTGCTCTTTTCATGGCAAGCTTAGTGGCATTAAATATATTTATCTCATCAATCGTCTTATTATCAACTATGCCTATACCTATATCTATTGCTGTCTCCTTAATTTTTTCATATAGCTCGTCCCTCTTCTTTTCTGAGAGCTTTTTAGAATCATCAATTCCCTGTATCAATTCATTTTTAGGGAGTATAACCGCAGAGGCAACTACCGGGCCGGCTAAGGGTCCTCTTCCAGCTTCATCTATACCTGCTATTAGTTTATATCCCAGCTTAAACCCTTTTCTCTCAAAGGACCAAAGGTTTTCAAGTCTTGCAATTTCATTATTTAATTTCTCCTGCATTTTTACAAGCTTTAATGCCAGCTTATTAACCGACTTTCTACTATCTTGGTTTAGAAATTTAATATATGAAAACCTACTATTATCATCTAAGACTCCTATAAATTTTTCTATTTCTTTACAGGACATTTTTGAAAAATCCATTTGAAAATCACTCCTGTTTTCCATGTAATACTTTAAATTATAACATAAAAAATAAGAAGTACGGGAAAGTACTTCTTATAATTTATCCATCTCATCCTCTTTTAAGTTTAAATCCTCAGGGCTTTCTAGGGTTATTCTTCCAAGTGTTCCCTTTCTAAATTCGTCAAGAACTATCTTAGAAACCTTGGAATAATCTATGAATCCACCGGAGCGTTTACATCCCCTCTTTTCACCAATCTTCTCCATAATCACAACAGGGTCTTCGTCAATTTCTTCAAGCTTATATCTTTCCATTAACCTGTCTGGATATCTCTTTGAAAGAGCTTCTATTAGCTTCATACACAATTCATCTATATCTAATATCTCATCCCTTATGGCACCGGTAAAGGCTAGGTTCAATCCAACCCTTACATCATCTATCTTAGGCCAAAGTATCCCAGGAGTATCGAATAGCTCTAAGTCCTTTCTCAGTCTAATCCATTGCTTTCCACGGGTCACCCCGGGCTTGTTGCCAGTTTTTGCAGACTTTTTACCCGACAGCTTATTGATAAGAGAAGACTTTCCTACATTTGGGATACCCACTATCATAACCCTTACAGGCCTAATTTTACGTCCTTTATTCTTCATTGCCTCTATCTTATCCTTAGCAGCATATTTAATTGCTTCAATTAAGTTATTCATCCCTTCACCAGTTATGGAATTTATGGGAATGGATTTTGCTGAATGATGCTCAAAATACGAAGCCCACTCCTTTAATAACCTAGTATCAGATAAATCCGATTTATTCATTGCAATTATTTTAGGCTTATTTCCTATAAGATTGTCTATATCAGGATTTTTACTGCTTATGGGTATTCTAGCATCCAATAGCTCAACTACAACGTCCACAAGCTTTAAATTGCTCTGAATAAGCTCTTTGGTTTTTTTCATATGACCAGGATACCAATTTATAATCATTTACATCACCACTTAAAAATTATTTTTCCAATAATATCATTCATATTGATAAAACCGATTTCCTCGTACCTGCTGTCAACGCTGACTTTTCTATTGTCTCCAAGTACAAAAAAGTGATCTTTAGGTATAATTCTCTTATTGAAATTATCTTGACGAAAATATCTAGCATACTCCTCATCATCAAATTTATCACTATTTATATATAAAGAGCCCCATATGATTTCAATTGTTTCATATTCTAAGCCAACTATCCTTTTTATGAGATATTGCCTATTTATGCCTTCATACCTAAATGCCACTACATCTTCCCTTTTAGGGCTTGAAAATATATATGCAGCTCTATTAACTAAAATCCAATCTCCATCCTTAAAAGCAGGGTACATAGAATTCCCATCTATCTTAATTGGTTTTAATAAAAAAAACATAGAAATAATCAATATTATTGAAGTTATTAATATATATTTAAATATTCTCATAATCATATTATTACACATCTATAGATAAATATAACAAAAGGGACTGAAATCAGTCCCTCAGGCTTTTGACAAATCCGAATTTCTTCGTTGTTGCTAAAGGTGAGAACTCTTACGTATTTCTTTATACGCTGCGACCTCTCACTTTCAGCACGCCTCGAACTTCGGATTTCGGG
>JANQEZ010000043.1 GCA_028278115.1 Clostridia bacterium | reverse complement strand
GTTCATGTATATGGATATACGCTTATATAATTTAATCTCTATTTTTTCTATTTCTGAATTATCAGCTTACCCTTATCCGGTACAATATCACTTCTTATGGCTCCCGGTGTATTATGTGTATCTTTATCCTTCAAGGGCCTTAGTGCTAGTTTGATTCTGCCTAAGTCCTCTGCTTGAACAAGCTTTTCCCCCTCTGAGGAATCAACTGCTAATGTAACGGAATACTTAGAGGGAATTTCTGCTCTTTGCTCCTCTTTTTTCAACATTTCCTTACTTATTGCTAATACTTTGATATTTTGAAGTAATAGCTTAGTTATGTGTGGATATATTGTTTGATTTGTTTTTCTATCAATAATATACTCATCTAGGGTTACATAAACATCCACATAGTCCCCGGGTATAATTAAATCACCAACACCGCTCATTTCACTCATAGAGATTGATATAGCCCTCTTGCCCTCTTTTATCCTTAGTGAAAGCTCCTCTGTATTTTCTTGTATTAGTCTCTGCCTTGGGATTAATTCCCCTTCTAAAATTTCTTCCTTTGTAAACATTCCAATTATCTCGCTTCTATCTTGAATTGAGCTCAGTAAATAACTCTCTTCATTTATTTCTATCTCTTTAATCATACTGGAATCTATCTTTGTTCTCCCGGGGATATTTTGGGCTGCCACTATAATCTTAATAAGCTTTGGCTCAGCCATAGATGCTTCCTCTATTTCTTTAAGATAGCTATAGCCCAAATAAGCTGCTATACCAGCCAAAATTATTGATATAATCAAAAGTTTAGTATTAAAGCTCTTCATATTATTCACTTCCTTTACGATTGCTTATCTCCCTAAGAGAAATATCATTCTACTAGTTTTATAGAAGTAGCAAAAATTTGAGAAGCTGATATATCATCAATTATACTTATTGCATTTCCGTTTATTTTAACTGTTTTTCCAATTACCTTCCCATTGATTCTAATGTTGTTGCCATTTAGGCTTATTTCTCCATTTGGAGCATAGAGTATTCCATTAATTACAATGCTATTCCCATTTACCTTTATATCCCTCTCAGAATAAAGGCATATGGCGTCATCTGAGCCTTGCGTAATTAGGTTTCCATTTATATGGATATCATCTTCAGCAAGCAATGCACCAACTCCAACTATGGAATTACCATTTAAGTGGACTGATCCCTTTACATATATTGAATTGTCCACATGGACATTGTTCCCATTATAATTTTTTGAAGAATTAAAGACCTGTCCAGCCTCCTCTGCCTGTGCTTTAACTTCGTCTGTATAATCCAGCATATCTACATAGCTTGAATAGGGCTCCCTATGGGGTATATATATTCTACACCCATTAACCCTAATCTTTTTTACTGCTTTACTTATTCCTGTAACCCTTATACAATTTCCATTAACCTTTAGATCATCGTTTGTATGGACAGAACCATCAACTAGAATATTGTTTCCATTTAGTTTTAAGTCCGTATTTGAGCTTCCTGAAAATAAAGTGTAGTCAAAAATACCACCGGAGCTAATGACTGCCGCAGCCCTTGCACCAACATGGCTATTAAATATATTTAGTACTGATACGAAGGAGAATTTTATATTTTTTGTAGATTCTACAACAATCTTTCTGTTACTATCTTCAAAGCTTATCTGAATAGCCGATTGTTCTAAATTGTTTTGCTGTGCAAGCTCTGATGCCTTAGCTGATGCCTTAGAAATATCAGGCAGCTCCTGGGCACCAGCCAATGCCGCTGCGTCAACAGCATTTTGAATTTCTTGTTTTTCTAAAAAGGCATATCCTACATCGGCAACAACTCCCATCATTGCGATTAAAGCAGTCATCATAACCGTTACCAATACAATCGTTGAGCCTTTTTCATTTTTAATTATATTAGTAATTTTCACAAAACAATTCATCTCCTCTTGGGTGCAATTTTTTCATTTAAATACATTTGATAAAAATTTCATATTTTGATATTGGTGCTGTAGAGATATAAAAATCATATAGCAATAAGCTTTTCAATATCATAATTATTCAGTCCTCATTACAGTTTGGGATTCAATAATGAGGGGGTCTGGGATAATACTATCAATAATTGGTGTAACTATATCTATTTCATACTTTAAATTGATGGTCACATTTGTCCCGCTGCCTCTGCTGCCTTCACTTGGAGATATACTTATAGTCAAATTTGAGGTATCTAAATAAAATATTGACCCATTTATAGTTTGAGTAATTTCTATATCGCTGCTTCCTAGTGCAGCACTTCTTGCTGCTTCTCTAGATACATTTGTTAAAATTAGATAGGAATTGAATATTCTTCCGAATTCAAATATTCCCATTAGAACAAGCAGTAAGACTGGTAAAATTATTGCCATTTCAACCATTGATTGTCCTTTTCTATTTTTTAATAATCTTCCAATCTTCATAGATAGCTCACCTCATTATTGCTAGGACAAAGGCATTTGGTGACGTGTTGTAGTTCCAAGTCCCAAGTTCCAAGTTGCAAGTATTAGGGTCAAATCTTTTAAGTATAGGTTGAGGTTAAGTCTGAGGTTGAGATTAGGGAGCTTTTTATGGGTCTTTTTTGAGATAATGAGTAACATTTGACTTTGTCTTAGCTATGCAATTTCTTTAGGAAAGTGTTTGAGTTCCTTAGCAATGAGAAAAAAACCCTACTATTTGTAGGATTTTCTGATATTATTTCTCCAAGGGTAAAATCAAAATGATAAGCTAATTATTTCTAATTATTATGCTTCTAAGGTGTACTATTTGTAAGCTGTGTACGTATACCGTCAATTAGACCTGTTATATCAGTGTTAAGATTACCGAATGTGGCAATTAAAACTATTGCTACAACTGCAATAATTAATCCATACTCCACCATACCTTGTCCCTTTTCATTTTGTATATTTGCTTTAACATGGGTATTGAAAAAATTCATTAAGTTAATTAGCATTTTTCTTGCCCCCTTTTTTTCATTTGATAATATAATTATATATTTCAATTAGAAATTTAACCATCCGTCCACGGTCACTATACTATCTATCCTGGGTACTAATTCTAATCTGGTAGCACGGTACTATTAATTCTTTTTTGTATTACTTTTGTCTTAGTAGTGTGTTGTTTAAAGGAAAAAGGCAAGTTGCAAGTTCCAAGTTGCAAGTATTAGGGTCAAATCTTTTAAGTATAGGTTGAGGTTAAGTCTGAGGTTGAGATTAGGGAGGTTTTTATGGGTCTTTTTTGAGATGGTGAGTAACATTTGACTTTAGCTTAGCTATGTAGTTTTTTTAGGAAAATGTTTGATATAAAAAAGCCAATGGAAAACAGATTCCATTGGCTTCAGGCTGCCCCGAAAACCGAATTTCTTCGTTGTTGCTTCAAGTGAGAACTCTTACGTATTTCTTTATACGCTGCGACCTCTCACTTTCAGCACGCCTCGAACTTCGGATTTCGGG
>JANQEZ010000034.1 GCA_028278115.1 Clostridia bacterium | reverse complement strand
TATTTTATTTCCGCTTATGCAATGAACCTGTTTTTTATATATTTTAAAGGTGAAAACAGATTCATTGAAATCACTAAAATAAAATATCATAATCCTTTTAGTTTTATTACACTCTATTGTTGGTTGCCTATAGATATGTGACCGTGAAGCTTTACTTTGTAGGATGAAGTATTTCAGCTAATGCCTCTAAACCCTCTATAAGTCTTGGTCCTTGTAATTCCAGAAGGTCGTTATTTATTTCGTAGAGCCTTCCTTCCTTGACAGCTGTAAGGTCTTTATATCCATTAGTCTCCATGAGGGATTCCTTTGTGTTGTAATACATGGAGCAAATCAATATGTCTGGGTCTTTTTCCACAAGGCTTTCAAGGCTGTATTTCCAGCCGCTTACGTCTGAAGCTGCATTTTTTCCTCCTGCCATCTCTATTATCTGACCTATAAATGTATCTCCACCGGCAGTAAAATCACCATATTCTCCAAAACCAACTACATAGTATACACTCGGCTTATCTATATCTTTAACTCTTGTAAGGACATTTTCAACCCTCTGATTCATATTATCTGTTATCTCCTGAGATTTATCCTTTTGGTTGAGGACTTTTCCGAGCTCTCCAATTACCTCGTATACTCCTTCAAAGCTCTCTTCACCGTATAAAACAGCTACTTTTATATCAACTTCTTCAAGCTTGTTTAGCACTTCTTCTTTAAAATGTGTTGATGCTATTACTATATCCGGCTTTAAATCTATTATTTTTTCAATATTTGGTTCCATAAGGCTTCCTATGGATTCTATATTCGCTACTTCCTCTGGATACTTACAGTAATCTGTTCTGCCAACTAGCTTATCCCCGCTATCAAGGGCAAATATTGTCTCTGTTATACTTGGTGCTATGGAAATTATCCTTTCAGGCTCATTTTCAATAGTGATTTTTCTATCATATGAATCAGTTATTGTGATTGGATAGTGAGATATTTCTTCAACAGGTGATACAGGCTTAGGCTGCTCTTTAGCTTGGTCATTTGCTCCGCAGGCTGAAGCTGATACTACTAAAGCTATTATTAATCCTAAAATTATTAATTTATTTTTACTAAACATATTTTTTCCTCCATTTCTTTTGGTAAAGGCGTCTGGTAATGCTTTGTGGTTCCAAGTTCTAAGTTCCAAGCTGCAAGTTTTTAGGTCATTCTTTAGAGGGTTAGACCCTGTTACTCTAAATAATCTTATCATTTCTGTGATTAAAGCTACTTTATCCTAATTATATAGATGTGTAACTGAGAAGTTTTTCTTTCAATGTTTTGCTGTGAGCTGTCAGCCATTAGCTATTAGCCAAATAGGCATTTTAGTTTTGGCTTACAAAATATTTGAAAAAAAGGTTAAATTTCTAAGTCACACATCTATAGATACAGCCTAAAAACTGATTAGCTTTTAAACAAATTAAGCTCTGACTTTCAATAAAAGTCAGAGCTTGGAATTTAAATCATCTATAGCGTAATCATGAATCTAATTCGCCAATGCTCATCCCCTTTCATCGGAAGGTATAGCATGCTGCTTAGGCAGGTTTCCTGACTTATGGATCATAGTTTCCTTCACCTTCCCAGTAGATAACCAGTGGTATATTGAAGGACAGCTCCCCATTTACAGTGGCCGGACCGCTCTGGAATTTCACCAGATTCCCTTTTTAAAAGATGCTTCAAACCTAAGTGTCACTAATATTTATTTGTAAAACAATGGTTTCATATTGAATTATAGTCCTATAATGGCTATTAGTCAAGATTTTAGTTATTATTTAAATACTTTTTCCCGCTTAATATTATATTAAAAATTACTGCATCCTTAAAGCTTCTAAGGTCAAGTCCTGTTATGTTTTGTATTTTGTTTATACGGTAGATTAATGTATTTCTATGTACATAAAGCTTTCTGGCTGTATCACTTATATTCAGGCTATTTTCAAGGAATTTAGATGATGTTAAAAGCAGTTCTTTATCCTTTAATATACCTTCCATGTTGCAATCAGTATATGCCAATATTTTTTTTAAATTCCAAGGGTCTAAATCATTTAAGACGATGGGTATAATCAAGTCCTTATAGCGGTGAATTTTTTTATTTTCAGAAAAATCCCTTCCTAATTTAATTAAAATATTTGCTTTTTCATAGGAGTCGTGGAGCTGCCCTAGATTCTCACAAGTAACTCCAACACCTATATCTGGTTCATATAGGAGTTCTGAAAAAATTGTGTCATATATATTTTGCTCTAAATCATCATACTCATTGTCTTTATTTATTATTTTGATTAATGAAAGGGTATTATTATTTATCCTTATTAAGATTACATCACCATACATATTTCTTATTATATCTTCAGCATGGTCTATTATTTCTTCTGATATTTTAATCACTATAACCTTGGACTTTGAATCATATTTTAAATCAAATTTACTACAAAGTCCTACTATTTCATCCTTTGCAAATTCACTTACCATAATTCCTTTAATAAAGTCTTCCAATTTTATATCCTTTAATTTTTCCGATAATGACAATCCGATTATCTTTAAAAGCATCTCATTTTCAGGCTTGTTACCCTTAGCAGAGATCAAAAGGTTTCTACCGTAATTGTCATTGACTCTATAGTATAAACCATCTCTAGTAGATATTATTTCATCACTGGCATTAACAAAACTCCATGAGGTATCGTATTCGCCAATTTTTTCAAAGTCTGTACTGTCTAATATATATCCTTTTTCATCCATAAGACTTATTTCTTCATTAACAATATCTTTAAACTTTCCAAATAGGAGCTTTATTTTTCTTATATCCATAAATCATCCACCTGTCTTTGAGAAAAAGGCGTCTGCCGACGCTTTTTGGTCCCAAGTTATAAGTTGCAAGTTGCAAGTGTTTTGATCTTTCTTATATAGAGATTCCAGTCAAAAGTTTAATTTATACACATCAAAAATCCCCAGAATCATCGGATATTTTGATATGTACATTAATATAGTATATGTACAAATTAACATTTACTTCGGATTCTCTATAGGTGAGGAAATTTCGTAATTCTAACTTGGCAAAATTGCATAATATATATTGCATCCCTCTAGGGGTTTTATAAGTACCGAAAAGAAATTACATGAACTGCATTGTGTTTTTCGCATTCAATATAGTATTTTAAAGTTTAAAAAACGCATAACATTTTTCTAAAAACAGACTTGGATTAGCAATACAAAGTTCACCGTGGTTATATCTCTTAAAAACTTCTATTTTAACATTAGGTAGAGTTTGTGAAATAAATTTCACAGATTTTTTAACAAGAAATGCTTCCTTTGAACCATACCAATATAATATATCAGTTTTTGTATCTTTAATTGATAAAGGCAATTCATATGTAAAGCAAGAAAGATGAACATTTTTATAAGTCTTACTAGACATCCTAGAACATATGTTTATAGCATCTTTAACTGCTTCCTTTGGTAAATAGGAATTTTCTAATTGTTTTATTGCTAAATTGTTTCTTTTTCTTATTAGATGGTTTTGTATTGATCTATATATTATTGAAAAGTTAATAAAAAGTTTACTAAAAGGAGCTGCTGGACCAGCATCAATGATTGCTTTTTCTACTTTTAAACGATTTTGTGCAAGTATCTCAAAAGCAATAGTTCCTCCAAGCGATGAGCCACAAATAGCAAATACACTGCTCTTATAATTTGTCTCAATGTAACTTATAATTTCTTGTGCTGATTTTTGAACAGAAATAAAATCAGAATTATTTTCTTCATCATGACCATCTAGTACTGGTAAAATAACTTGATAATCCTTTTGAAGAATATCTATTTGACTTGTCCACATTTTCCATGATACTCCATATCCATGAATCAGTAAAATTTTTAGATTTTTCTTATCTCCAAACTCTATAAAACGCATATAAAATTCCTCCTTTATTTACATAAAAATTCTTCTTTATATACAGCATTTTTGAAAAAATTAAGCATATTTATAGCTTGATTATACTTGTTTTCAATATAATAAGAGTTACTCATGCCTTCATTCCAAATTCCTTTAACACACCAATCTATCATTTTATTCAGATTTTCA
>JANQEZ010000237.1 GCA_028278115.1 Clostridia bacterium | reverse complement strand
GTTATAACCATGCTTAAGCAATTCAGCGATGGCTTTTCCTTCTTCATAAGTAACCCTAAAGCTCTTATGCCTAATATGAAAGATACCATCTTCCTTCCAATAGCTAGTTGTTTTTGGTAGCTTGTTATCAAAACTGTTCATTTTACATCATCATTCCTTCCTTATTTTTTCAAGTTTAACTAACAACTTGTTTCTTATATCAATAATTATAAGCAACATGTTGTTAATTGTCAAGTGTATTTTTTGATAATTTTATTAAGTTTTATCTTGATAACTATACTTAAGAGTCATAACGTTGACTACTCCTCATTTTTATGCTATAATATAATTTGAAAAATAGCGAGGTGAACATCATGACATTTGAAAGAGCCAGAAATGAAGAAAATAAAAAAATACGATTAGATCAGATTAAGGACGCTGCTAAAAAACTTTTTGATGAAATGGATTATCATGAGATTTCTATATCTAAAATAGGGAAAGAGATCAACTTTACACGGGGCAACCTTTATAAATACATTACTTCAAAGGAGGATATTTATCTTCATATAATGATTGATGAGCTCAATAATTTTGTTGATGATTTTGAAGCCAGTTTAGCAAAGGGTGAAAGGTTAGATACTAAAGCTCTAGCATATAAGTGGGCAGCTATCCTCTCAAGATACCCAAGATATTTAAAGCTTTTTTCTATATTGTTTACTTTTTTAGAAAAAAACTCCAATTTAGATCTGCTGGTGAGTTTCAAAAATCAATTGGCAGTCAATCAAGCTAGAATGCTTAATGTAATTAAATATAATATCCCGGAGTTTACCAATGAAGATATTATAAGCTTGTTACAATTATCCTTCTCATTTTTAATGGGAATGTATCCCCTTTGCAATCCTTCAGATGTACAAAGAGAAGCTACTAAGCTTTCTGATTACGAATATACTTTTCCAGATTTTGTAGAAAGCTTTTCTAAAACCCTTGTGCTTATTATTAATGGAATTAAGCTATCTAAGATGTAGAAGTTTATAGACATTGCTTTTAAAAATTTAACTTAACTCGTTATGCTAGTAAATCATTAATTTTAGTTTTTCAATATTTAAGGGGGTTTTGATATTTCATTTGAGTGATTTTTATGAACCTGTTTTAACCTACAAAATATAAGAAAAACAGGTTCATAGCATGAAGGAAAAGGAAATATCAAATACCCCCGGCGCCATGAACTAGCACAAGGGGTTAATTTATGTAGAGAAAATTCAAGTCTGTTTACTGTCTGCTCTTAAAATAAAGTAAAAGGAATAATAAGAACTATATCTTATCATCCCTTTTACTCTTTTTTCCGTTAACTCAATATCTTTTTAAAGCTCCACTCTATTCTAAATGTAACGCCAATTACTTCATTGTATGCATTGATTAATCCGTCATTTATGTCAACTAACCTCTTAACAATATATAGTCCTAAGCCGCTTTGCCCTTTCTCACCTTTTTTAAAAATGTTGAAAATACTTTTTTCATCTTCAAGATGCTTTCCATCATTATAGAATTCTAAAATCACTTTATTTTTATCTTTCCTTAATGAAATTTTTATTAATGATTTGGCATACCTTATCTGATTACTCAATATATTTTCTATAATTAATTTTAATTGTCTATAGTCAGCAAGTATTCTTAAATCATTTAAGTCAAGCTCTGTATGAACATCTCTAAGATTTATCGTCAGACTATCAAGAACTTCTTCAATAGTCTCTTTTAGATTCACTTTTTCTTTATTTTTAAGTTCACTGTCAAAGTAGTCTAATCGTTGAATGTATAGTAGATTAGATACTAGCTTTTGCAGTCGATTACTTTCTTCGTCAATAACCTCTAATGAAGATTCCGGTGTGCCATCTAGATATAGTCCCCTTTTCAATGCATCAACGTGACTCTGTATAATCATAATTGGGGTTTTCAGTTCATGGGATATGGAATGAAGCTTTAACTTTTGCTGTTCATCATATCTAAGAAGCTCTTTTCGCATTTCCTCAACTGTATTAGCTAAAAAACCAATCTCATCATTCCTATTGATGGTTATAGGTGTATCAAATTTTCTACCTGATATTCGCTTTACAGAGCGGGAAAGCAAAATTAACGGCCTCGTTATATAGCTTGATAAAAAAAAGAAACCCGCAAGCATCGCCAGCATAGTAAGTAATAATCCAATAACCAACTGAATAAATAGCTGCTCTTTAAGGGAGTTGTCAATAGGCTCCCATCTCAGTGTAGCTCTATACAATGCGTTGCTATCTATTGCCCCTTCTTGTATAACTATATTCCATCTATCATTAAGGCTTAGTTTCTCTATTGATTCTATTTTTTCATCTGCTTCATATTTTGTTATGATATAAAATAACTTTCTACCATCAACATCGGTACTATACCTTCTTGAAAACGCCCTTTGACTCAAGATATTAGTTTCTATTTCATTAATAACATCCTCTGTTAAATTGCTGGTGAATCTATTGGCTTTTCTAGTGAGAAGACCATTGACTTTAATCCAGTAAATACGTTCAATACTCAAATCATCTTCATCGCTGCTCCTTATAAATTCTTCTATATCAGTTATGGTCTTTGCTCTATCACCATTATCCTCTAGAACTCTATAAATATCTTCATGATAATATTTTTGAAACGTCTCAGTCAAAAGAGTATAACTGATGATAGAAAAAAATATGATTACGCCAATAAATGCCATAACTAGCTTAAAGTTTAAGGATACTCTTTTCATTATTCACACCACCTATAACCATATCCATAGATGGTTTCAATTCTGAGTTTAGGTAGTTTCTTTCTTACTCTCCTCACTAAGTCATCCACAACTCGGTCACTGCCATAATAGTTTACTCCCCATATACAGTTAAGTAGATTTTCCCTTGATAGTGCAATATTTTTATTCTTGATTATAGCACATAGAAAATCAAACTCCCTTGAAGTAGGTTCTATAATTCTATCTCCATCTAATAATATTCTTTTATCAAAATCTATAAGGTACTGGTCATTAATTAATACCTTACCATCTGATTCTCTTTTATATACTCTATTTAAGAGCTTTCTAATCCGAATTATCAGCTCCATTGGTAAAAAGGGCTTCGATATATAATCGTCACTTCCCATTTGCAATCCTTCGATAATGTCAAGGTCTGTGTCCCTTGCAGAAATAAATATCACCGGTATATTTTCATTATGTGCCTTAATCTCTTTTATGAGCTCATACCCATCAATATCGGGCAGCATAATGTCTAAAACCCAAAGATGTACATCTTCTGCTATACATTTCTCAGCTTTTAATCCATTGGTAAAACTCTTTACTTTATACCCTTCATTTTTCAAATATAGTACTAGGATGTCATTAAGATTCTTTTCATCTTCAACTAGATAAATGTTAAACATAGTATCTCCTTTCAGACTTACTAAAGCTATAGATTAGTCCATAGGATAAGCAGATATAGAGATTCCAGTCAAAAGTTTAATTTATACACATCAAAAATCCCTAGAATCATCGGATATTTTGATATGTACATTAATATGATATATGTATAAATTAACATTTACTTTGGATTCTCTATATATGAAATATACATTCTAAAAGCTTTCTATGCTTAAGAAGGTATATTAAGATAAGTCCTTATATATATTATATATGAAACTATTAAAGGAATAAAAAGGCAATTCTTACCTATATTACATTCTTTTATCAATTATTCTTAGCTAAATTAATAGTGAAGCTTACTTCTATTGGTTATATAGTAATACTCTCTCTTCTATTTTTTAGTATATAGAAGAGAGAGTAAATCTATATTTAAAGTATAGCTATACTTTTAAAGATATTTTTTAAGACTTTCCTTTTTACTATTTAATCAATTTCCAAGGTGTATCCCATTCGTTATATACCTCTTTGCTGGGATCATCGCCACTGGTCCACCACTTAGCTTCATAAACATGTCCTTTATGGGTAACTATGCTTCCTTTAGTGTATATGGAGCTTGAGTCCCATTTTCCACTGTCTGATGCTTCTCCATCTTCACTGCCAACTTTTTCATCATCTATAATATCCAGTATGCTTATGTCATTATAGGAGTTAAAAATCTTTGTAAACCCATAGTCTTCTTGAGCTATACTGCTTTCATGATTACTTAAATAGTTTATATTTCCATTTATGGATTTATCCCTATTTATTGACCACATTGATATCATACCTATCTGCTTATCTATTGCAAACTCTATGGTTTCTCTTGCATCCTGTAGGTTAAATATTTCTGTTGTAATATCATTTAGACCAAGCATTGGTGTGGTTCCAATCATGCTCCATAATTCTGCCTCTGTTTTAGGTATATTATAGCTACTATATATATCTTCCAATTGTTCCTTAAGGCTACTAATAGCTTTTATGCCATATTCTCCCATTTGATTACTTGGATTTGGTGCATTCCAGCTTCCATAATTCATAGTCATGACATTAACCCCTGCAATATCCAAATTCTCATCTAAGGCCAGCTTTATAAGATTGATTCCGTCATAGGTCAATCCAGATGGAAGAACTGGCAATGTAAACCATATCTCTAAATCATAGTTCTCTGACTTTAATTCATCCTGAAGACCTTTTAAGGCTTCACTATTTCTTTTTAAAGAGTCAGTATCCCCTATCCAAGAACCTTCAATATCAAAATCTACTCTTGTTAAACCATAGGCTTTTATAAATCTTTTATATTGTTCTTTTAAGGATTCTGCATCAGGAGCTGCAGCATGTAAAGGTACATTGGCTGCACCTCCAAAAGAAACAGTTATATCCCCACCCATTTCTCTGATTCTTTTAATATCATCATTTAAAGGACCTTCCTCGGCAGAATAGTATGTCCCCCAAGTGGGTTTACAGACATCAATGCTCTGGGATACTATGAAGCCTAAATTAAAATATGGAAGCTTTAAATCTTTGCTCTTTTCGGCTAAAGGAAATTTGGGCCATAGGGTAGAATCTACATAAGGTGCAAATACTGTTTTAGGCCACTTTACTCCTTGACCAACATCTACATTTGAATAATCAGGATAAATTACCCTTGAATTATTGATGGGATTTTCCGTTTCTGGTGTGTTGCTGTTATCTTCTTTACTTCCATCATTTTCATCTGGCTTGGTAATATCAGATTTTAACTGCCAAGGTGTATCCCATTTATTTGTTACTTCCTCATTTGGGATATCTCCCCTCGTCCACCATTTTGCTACATAGATTTCTCCACTATACTCTACTTCATCTCCAGCTAGGTAAGCAGTGTCCGACTGCCACTTTGATGTTTGATCTGAAGAATCGACTGTGTTATCTTCTGATGTATTATTATCACCTTCGTTACTTCCACCACTATTTTCATTCTTTAGCTGCCAGGGTGTATCCCATTCATTTTCTACTTCCTCATTTGGAATATCTCCCTTTGTCCACCACTTTGCCATATAGATTTCTCCATCATACTCTATTTCATCTCCAGCTAGGTAAGCAGTGTATGGCTGCCACCTTGGTATTTCATCCGAATCATCTGACATGTTTCCATCACTATTATCGGCATTGTCGTTTTCATCACCATTTCCATCCTTTAACTGCCAAGGTGTATCCCATTCATTTTCTACTTCCTCATTTGGAATGTCTCCCTTTGTCCACCACTTTGCTATATAGACTTCTCCATTATGCTCTACCTCATCGCCGCCCCAATATACGGAATCTGAATTCCACAGAGGCAACTGATTTGCAAATGACAATTGAAGCATTGATGTGATTAATAGGGATGATGCAAAAATCATAATTACAAGTCTATGGATACTATTACTTTTTTTCCACATATCAATTCCCCCCATTGATTAATTAAATCTACTATAGTCCTTACTGCTTTTTTATAATTATTGTTTACTTCTTTATAAATATTTGAGTAAACATTTTACCATAAGGCCCTCCATCCTTTATACCTATGCCGATATGTGTATAGTCAGCACTAAGAATATTTCTACGATGCCCTGGTGAATTCATAAGGCTTACATGTGCTCTTTCCACAGTTTGATTTCCAGCGATGTTTTCCCCAGCACTTCTATAGCTTACCCCATAGTTTTTAAGCATCTCAAATGGACTACCGTAGGTTGGGGAGTTATGGCTGAAATAATTGTTATCAATCATATCCTTGGATTTCATTCTTGCTAATTCTGTCACCTTAGTATCAACTTTTAATGGCTCCAGCCCATTTTTCCTTCTAGCTTCGTTAACTAAATCAACCATTTTTTGTTCCTCTGCTGAGATTCCTTTGTTGGCAGCTTCTTCTTTATTAGTGCTTTCATCTATAGTAGTAGTTTCATCAGCCTTACTTTCATCAGTAGTTATATCATCTTTTGTTGTCTTGTTTTCTGTATCTTTATCAGGTACTGTAGTCTCAATTTTTTCTTCAAAATCTGGTGTTGATTCTTTGTTATCTTTATCTTCAAGCTTTTCTATCCGCTGGGATAAATAGACTCTTATTCTATTATAAATATCTCCACTGATCTTATCTTCGCTATAGATTGTTTCAACATATTCAATACATGCATTTAGTCTTTCAAGTATATGTTCCTTATTATATTTCCTGTAATTCTTTCTAAAGGATTGATTTTTATATGCCCTGTTCACTTTATATTCTGCAGCCCTCTCCATAGTCTGTCCATTTGCTCCCACACCACATGCTTTAACAGGCATAGCATTAACAGGTAATAATACTCCTGCAGATATAATAACGCTTAGCCCTAATGTCATTATCTTTTTCATCATCATAATTATAACCTCCATATTGTTATTTAAGATTTTACCCTATTTATGTGATCACTTCATAATTCTAGAATAGCTAAAATCCTAACTATGAACTTATTATATAAATCAAATATGGAAGAATTGTCATAGGAATATGTGAAATTATGTGAACTCTTTTTAAAAGTACTATAGGGTACAAACCTGTGTAGTAACAATCTCTTATTTATCAGATATTATTTTGCATCTCATTCATTTTTAATATACCTTGAGAAGATTTTTCATTGATTTAACCTTAACAAGTAGGGGTATCTTAAGACTATTAATTATGTTAGAAAGGTGGGGATTAAATGTATGATGTATGCATAATCGGAGCAGGTGTAGTTGGCTGTGCCATAGCTAGGGAATTGTCTAAGTACGATAAGAAAATTGTGCTATTAGAAAAGAGTGATGATGTAAGCAATGGGGCATCTAAAGCAAATAGCGGCATTGTTCATGGGGGATATACAGCTAAACATGGAACCTTAAAGGGTGAGCTTTGCTATAAGGGAAATCTTATGTTTAAAAAACTAAACGAAGAATTAAATTTTGGATTTAAAAAAACTGGCTCATTGGTACTGGGCTTTTCTGAGGAAGATAGAATAACCCTAAAAGAACTTATAGAAAATGGCTGTAAGAATGGTGTTAAGGGCTTAAGAATAATTGAGGCTGAAGAAATAAAGAAGATAGAGCCTAATATAAATCCAAGGGTTACTTGTGCTCTTTTATGTGGGCATACTGGTATCACCTCTCCCTATGAGATGGTTATAGCCCTTGCAGAAAATGCATGTGAAAATGGTGTAGAGCTTAGATTAGAAAATGAAGTGACAAATATATTAATGGAGGATAATTACTTTAAAGTACTGACTACTAAGGGCTTTGTAGATACAAAATATGTTATTAATGCCGCAGGAGTATATAGTGATAAAATTGCAAATATGGTTGGTCTATATGACTTTAATATTATCCCTAGAAAGGGAGAATATGTACTTTTCCAAAAGGGATATGGAAAGCTTGTAAATAGGGTAATATTCCAGGTTCCAACTAAAAAGGGAAAGGGTATATTAGTAACGAGTACCTATCATGGAAACTTAATGCTCGGTCCAAATGCCCAAGAGATTACTGACAAGGAGGATGTAAGTACTACTAAAGAAGCTTTAAACTATATCATAGATACCGCAAAAAAGTCCGTAGAGGAATTTGATATGAAAAAGGTTATAACTTCTTTTTCAGGCATTAGGGCCACAAGTAATACCAGGGACTTTATAATAGGAGAAAGTAGTGTGAAGGGCTTTATAAATGCAGCTGGAATTGATTCTCCAGGACTCACTTCATCTCCAGTCATTGCCCTTAGAGTAATTGAAATCCTAAAAAAATCAGGATTGCAGCTGAATTTAAAGGCTGAATTTAATCCCTATAGGAAAGCCATTATAAAGAAAAAGGCTTTAAGCCAAAATGAAGTAAATAGGTTAATAAATATAGAGTCTAGTCCTGAAAAAATCATTTGCAGGTGTGAACAGGTTACTGAAGGTGAAATTGTAGACGCATTAAAAAGAGGGATAAGAGTTACTTCGACCGACGGCATAAAAAGAAGAACAAGGGCCGGTATGGGGACATGTCAAGGGGCCTTCTGTGGAAAGAGAGTGAGAAAAATAATAGCTAGAGAAAATCAAATGCCAGAGGAGTTTGTAACGGAAAGAGGTCCTGGTTCTTCTATACTAGGCAAAAGAGTTAAAAGGAATTTTTATAAGGATTAGAGAAATTATTTATAAGCAGCATATTTATAGTATCTCTACACATACTATAAATAGACTTTTATCAAAGGAGTTTATTTTAATGTCAAAAAAAAGAAAGCTCCACGAGCTTAGGGAAAAAGCGTCATTACATCATATTGAATCTAAACTCACTAAGAGACTGGCTGAAACTGATAGAGATGTAGGGTATGGAGGATATTTATCACATTATGATGCCAGTCTAATCAACAAAGGTGTAGCTCGAACATCAGAGGAAGATATCAATGATAAATAGTATATTTTATTAGTTTTGGGGCTGTCTTACAATCAATATTGTGAGACAGCTTCTTTCTTTGGGTTTTGACAGTTCAATACCTTCTGATTCATAGGCTTGCCATATAGATGCAGTACAAATATATACTCCATAAATTTCTGTCTTACTTACAGCTTTGCAAAGATCAATTTAGCTTCACTAATCAAAACTTCCTTTTTATTAAGCTCTGGATTCTCCAAAACCTCATCCAATAAAGCATTTAAAATAATACCTATTTCTTTACCCTTGGGAATTCCTATCTTTATTAAATCATATCCATTTATTTCTAAATCCTTCACGGATAAGGGCTGGTTTTCAGTAATAATTTTTAAATACAGCTCTTTGGCTTTTTCTATGGAGCTAAAGTCATGGGGAGCTTTGCCGCCAATTATATCTGCCATTTGCAGCTCAAATAATCTTTCTATATTCTCGAGTCCTACTCTATTAATCAATCTTTTTATTATTCTTGGATTAACCTTATCATATCTTGCCATATGCTCCTTTACCAGTATTTTTACAGCTTCTATTGTTTTATTATCATATTTAAGTCTTCTCAGTATATCCTCAGCTATGTCCATTCCCTTCATGTGATGACTGTAGAAATGACCAATTTCCTTTTCATCTATTGAAAAACATAGGGGCTTTGCAATATCGTGCATCAGGGCTGATAATCTAATTACTAAATCTTCCCCTGTGTTATCTAACACATACATTGTATGCTCAAAAACATCTTTATCATGATGGGGATTCATTTGCTTAAAATTAACGCACTTTTCTAGCTCCGGCATAATATATTTTAATAATCCAGTATCATTTAATAGTCTTATTCCATCTGAAGGCTTCTCTGTTAATAGGATTTTATTTAATTCTTCTCTTATCCTTTCTTTACTTATTTTAATAATATTGTTTGATAGCCTTTTTACTGCTAGAAATGTTTCAGAATGTAGTTTATACTTAAGCTGACCTGAAAACCTTACTGCCCTTAGCATCCTCAAATAGTCCTCTCCAAATCTTTCAATGGGATTACCGACACATCTAATTATCTTATTTGATATATCATCAATACCATTAAAACAATCCACTAGTCCATCTTTAGGATTATAGGCAATGGCATTTATAGTAAAATCCCTTCGTTTTAAGTCTTCTCTCAAATTATTGGTAAATTCTACTTTTTCAGGATGTCTGCCATCAGTGTATGCTTCCTCTATTCTGTATGTTGTAATTTCAAACTGTTCTTCATCTATAACAACCGTTAAGGTTCCATGCTTTAATCCAGTTGGAATCACCTTAAAGCTTTTAAAAATCTCCATCATTTTTTCTGGTCTGCAGTTTGTACATATGTCCCAATCTCTAGGCTTCCTGCCCAAAATAGAATCCCTTACGCATCCCCCTACTACATACCCATCGTAATTATGAAGATTTAGTATCTCTAGTATTTTATTTGCTTTATCAGGGATTTGTATTTTCATTTCATTGCCTCCTGTTTCATTTCTTAATCTCAACCGGCTTTGAAACACAAATATCTAGATCAATATAATATTGCTGCAGCTCCTCTACTGTGCACATCTTTATGAGACCTAAATCTTCACCCTCTACAGCAATAATCATGGCATCTATTTCATTATATGCATCTACAATTCTCACTTCATTTTCATCCTCTATCATATTGCATACAGCTACTGCATAGATTTTCATATTTTTGCCTCCATCAAACTATAAGTATATACTTAATATTATATCTTTAATTTAGCATTGTAAATCAAAAATACTGCTAAAGCTCAAATTATTCAAACTTTAGCAGCACTTTATTTAGTATTATGATTTTATGGCTAATCAAGGGATAAGTATTGAATATTACCTAACTCATCTTTGAAGGTTATAGTAAAGGTATGTGTTAGTAGATTTGCACTTAGCGTTGTTTCATATGCATCCTTTTCCCAAGTAAGTGATATTTCATGGTCGTTTTCTATTTCATTTATATAGAGCCTTCCATCAAAGGCTTGATAGCTATTTCTAAACTTCATTAGGTTAAAGAGCTTCTTTACAACGTCACGATTTACTTCTTCCTTAATTTCTTCAAGGGTATAATTATGCCTGTTTATATCTCGACCATTTTTAGTTTTCTCAATTAATTCTATATCATTTTTACCTGCTAGTAATCCTACATAGTAAACCTGTGGAATTCCCGGAGCAAAAAACTGAATAGCTCGGGCTAAAAGGTAGACATCATCTCTATCTCCAAGTGCTGAATAATAGGTACAGTTTAGCTGATAAATGTCTAGGTTATTGTATTTAGTGGTATTATATATCTTTTTAACATTTGCCCCCTGTGAAAAAAGTGCTTCCTTTGTGAAATCAATTTCTTCATCACTCATTAAATCCTTTACATCTACGACACCTATGCCATCATGGGTGTCAAGTGTTGTATATTGCTTGCGTGGGCAAATTTCAAGCCAATTCTTTAGTCGATGATTTTTACCGGAATATATTGCATGAAGTACCAGCATGGGCAGTGCAAAGTCATATACATAATAACCATGCTCAGCAATTTTTTGCTGTATTGTATAATGCTCATGTATCTCTGGTAAAATCTCTACGTCATAAGGTGCAACACAGGATTTTACAAACTCAAGGACCTCCCAGGTATCGGGCTCTACAAAGAAGCAGTTTGTACCTATCTTCTTAGTAACATAGGCAAATGCATCGGCTCTAATAACCTTTGCACCTTTTTCACATAAATATTCTAAGTTTTTCCTAATAAATTCCCTTGTCTTTTCCTTGGTGATATCTAGATCGATTTGCTCCTCAGCAAAGGTACACCAAACCTTGTCCTTTGACCCATCATTAAATGTGACGTCTACACAAGGGGCTTTAGGCTTGCGTTTATATATTAAATCAACCTGCTCTTTTGTAGGTTCACCGCTTTCCCAAAAATCTGAATATTTTATAAATAAATCATAGTACTCCGAATCTTCCTTATTTTGAACAAAGTCTTTAAAATATTCACTTGATTTTGATATGTGATTAATCATGAAATCAAACATTAATTCATAATTATTGCTAAGAGCCTTTATCTCTTCCCAAGCTCCAAAGGTCTTATCAACCTCTTGATAGGTCATAGGTGCAAAGCCTCTATCACCACTTGAAGGATAGAAGGGTAGAATATGAATCCCTCCGATTACATCCTTTAAGTATTTGTCTACTACCTCTGATAATTCTTTAATATCTTTTCCCAAGGAATTTGGGTAGGTTATTAACATTGTCTTGTTAAGCATTGTTTTTCTAAGCCCTCTCTTTCATAGTTTTAATAAGCATTTCAACTTCCCTATAACTTGGTAAAGCTTTTATAACACCATGTTTTAGCACCTACCGCAGCTACAAATATCAAAGCTGCTAGAGCCTTATCTTTATTATCTTAACATGCTCTTGGGTCGTCGAAATCAATAAGTCTATATAGCATACCCCCATAAATGTATGGGTTATCAGTTAATAATTCTAATACATAAGGAGTTCATTATTTAATTGCTCCTTCCATAGCACCTTTAATAATATGCTTTTGGGCAAAAAAGTAAAATATGACTATTGGTAGAATCGCCAGCACAAGCCCTGCCATGGCAAGGGTCCAATCGGCTTGATATGTTCCAAAGAAATACCTTGTTGATAGAGGAATAGTTCGTAGGCTCTTCCTTTGTAATACTAAAGAAGGCAGTAAAAAGTCATTCCAAATCCACATACCATTTAAAATGGCAACCGTTAGAGTAATAGGCTTTAATAGTGGAAATACAATATACCAAAAAGACTGAAACTTATTGCAGCCATCTATCATTGCTGCCTCCTCTAATTCCCTTGGAACACTCTTAATAAATCCATGAAATAGGAATACCGACAAACTGGCTCCAAATCCCATATACATAAAAATTATTCCCGTATAAGTATTAATTAAGTTTAGATTATTCTTACCAAACAAATCTACAAGTGGTAACATAACCGATTGAAAAGGAATCAGCATAGATGCTACAAAGCTGTAAAATATAAATTTGCTAGTCTTGTTATTTGTACGAACCAACATCCATGCAGCCATTGATGAAAAGACAATAATAAGCACAATAGAGGTTACTGTAATAATCAGTGAATTCCTAAAGGCCGATACAAAGTTCATTTTATCTATTGCCTTTGTGTAGTTTGCTAATGTCGCCGACTCCGGCAGTGAAAGGGTTGTAAGTAAAAACTCCTTCTTTGTCTTAAAGCTGTTCACTAAGATAATGTAAAATGGTGATAAAAAAAGCAAGCCCAATATCAAACCAAATATTTCTAAAAACCTTAGCCTTATTTTTTCCCTCTCCATTACATTTCCACCTCCCTCTTTTTATTGAAATATACCTGTATAAGTGACACAATCCCAATTAAGAAAAATAGAATAACTGCTTGTGCCTGCCCTTCACCGAAGTTTGATTCTGTAAAGGCTTTATTATATATTTCAAGGGTCAGAAGCTCCGACATCCGACTTGGATCTCCCTTAGTGAGTGCCAAGTTAACATCAAACATTTTAAAGGAGTTTGACATAGTAAGGAACATACTCACTGTAAATGCTGGTGCAACTAATGGAAAGGTTATATGCCTAGTCTTTTGCAATATATTGGCTCCATCAATTTGTGCTGCCTCCAATAGAGATTTTGGCACGCCCTGTAGTGCAGCTACATAAATTACCATGATGTATCCAGCCATCTGCCATGTTGTAACAATTGCCATTGCCCAAATAGCTTGATTGGCATCACTTAGCCACGGCAGCCCAAATATACCTAATCCAGTGGTTTCATAAAGTGCTACGAATACCTTTATGAAAACAAAACGCCAGACATAACCAAGGATTAGACCCCCTATGAGGTTTGGCATAAAGAATACGGTTCTAAGCAGGTTAGCACTGCGAATCTTTTGTACAACCAATAATGCCAATCCAAAACCTACAATATTTATTAATAAAACACAAATTGCTGTATACATAATTGTTGCTCTAAAGGATACGGCAAATTGTTGATCATTAAAGGCTTTAATATAATTACTAACACCTACAAAATCAATTGCTCTACCAGGGATTGCACTCCAATTAGTAAATGAATAATAAACTCCTATTAGAAATGGGATAATAACAACCATAATAAATGCAAAATAAATTGGTCCTACAAAGCCTAAAAATAAGAACTTTTCTTTTAATTTTCTGAGGGGATTATCAAGCTTTTTAGCCATAAATATCATACTCCTTTGATAATGTAAATAGGGGTATTTTACAATGAAGAACTTCTAGGTAATTTGAAATTCTACTACTGCCAAAGACCCCTAGACTATACTCTTATGACGCTTTTATGAAGCAGTATTATTTTAAGACTCCATTAGACTACTAGTTAGTCTTCTCATCCCACTTTTCATCTAAGAAATTTAATGCTTCCTCCCATGTCTTTTTCCCTAAAACATAGTCTTGGAAGGCCTGCTTAGCATCATTTTCATTCATTCCGCTTGGAAAAGCATGCCATACCCAAGGAATTGTTTTCCCTTCTGACGCATAGCTAATAATAGACTTAGCTAAAGGGTCTGCATCTTTTACATCTACATTCGTAAATGCCGGAATGTACTTGGCATCCTCTACCATAAACTGTTGTCCACGCTCACTCATGGCAGTATACTCTAAAAACAACTTAGATGCTTCTACTACTTTTGAATCCAATTGTTTATTTACAACCCAATAATTCGGTACTCCCACTGGAATTGAATCATTACCCCAACCTTTTTCGTCGCTGATTGCTATAGGTAAGAATGCAATATCTAGATTCTCATCAATTTCATTCAATTGATTGATGGTCCAGTTTCCTTGCTGAATAAATGCTGTTTTACTTGAAGCGAAGTCAGAATATTGCTTTTCATAATCAATTGAAGCTACATCTTCATAAGAATATTTAATAAATGTATCAACTAAATCCTTAAATGCCAACATACGGTCATTATCTATAAAATTTGCTTTATCATCATTTAAATCCTGAATAAAATTCATTGGGTCACTTTGCATTGCAAATGGTACATTGAAAGTATGGTAAGCTGCTACCCACCAAGCTGTGCCACCAACGGACCATCCCATTGTAGTTTCAAGTCCCAGTTCGTCCTTCTTGCTGTCTACTGTTTCAAATACTTCTTTTAGCTTCGATAAAGTATCTACATCCTTAATCATCTCATCGGTTACTCCGGCTCTATTTAATATTGCTCTATTGTACATTACACCATAACCTTCAATATTTACCGGCTGTCCTAGTACTTTATTGTCAACAGTTATGTTGTCAAGCAGTCCATCAGCTGTTACATCCACCCATTTTTCACTGCTTAAATCCTCTAAGAAATCTATCCACAAATCACGTTCAGTAGGGCCTGGAACTTGAAAAATTGCAGGTTGATTACCGGAATTCATACGTGATTTTAGAATAGCTAAATAATCTTCCCCTCCACCTGAAGTATCTAAATTAACTGTTATATGGGGATACTCCTTTTCAAAATCCTCTACTAGTTCCTCTAATTGATCTACAATCTCAACCTTCCCTTGGAAAATATCTAATGTAACATTCTCCTGCTCATTCGTTGTCTCTCTTTCTCCACAGCCTACTAAAACACCTATCACCATAAGTAATACCATGGAAATTGATACTAATCTCTTCATAAAATCTCCTCCCTTTTATCTTTTTGAAACCGGTTTCCCGAATTTCCTATTTAAAACCTATTAAAAATAGGCTTAAAAACGTTTATCTTTATACAAGTAGTATTAATATAAAATGCATTCTATGTAGTTGATTCTCTTTTTATTATTTGATGCTCATGAAATATTTTCATCTTAACTTCTTCACCTTTTAAAAGCGATAGTATTGCTTTCATAGCCGATTCTCCCTTTTTCTCAAAGGGCTGATGAACCGTTGTTAAGGATGGTATAAATACCTTTGCCATGTCAATATCGTCAAACCCAGCTACAGCAATATCCTTTGGAACCGTCATCCCCATGTCTACAACGCTTTTTATTGCACCAATTGCCATTTCGTCATTCCCACAAAATACTGCTGTCATTTTAGGCTTTCTTTTTAGCAGTCTTCTAATCCCTTTGTAACCATCTTGGAATTTGTAATATCCTGACTCCATGTATTCATCATCAATATTAATATTATAAAATTTTATCGCTCTACGATAGCCTTTTATACGCTGATATCCAGCATATGGATCATCCTCTGGACCATGTATCATGCCAATATTTTTATGACCCTTCTGAATTAAATATTCTGTCATTTCAAAGGCAGCTTTTTCATTATCAATTAACACCACAGGATATTTACCTGTTTTAATTTCATTTCCTACCGACACAATTGCTTTCTCAAATAAAGACAGTCTCTCATTAACTTTGTCTGAATAGTGAAATCCATGAAATATTAACCCATCTACTTCCTTTTCCCTAAGTATATCTAAATACTTTAGCTCTTGTGCTTCGTCGTACCTTGAATTGCAAAGAAGTATATTATAGTTACTATTATTTGCTTCCTTCTCAACACCGTGAATAATCTTAGAAAAAACTGGATTTGAGACATCTGGAATGATAACCCCAATAAGTCTAGTTTCTTTTTTTGATAAACTCCTTGCCAAGGAGCTTGGTTGAAAGTTTGTCTCTTCTATCACCTTCATTACCCGTTCTTTGATTTCTTTACTAACTGGCTTTGAGCCATTAATCACTCTAGAAACTGTTGCTTTAGACACTCCAGACATTTGAGCAATATCCTTTATCGTATATCTCACTCTATTCACCTCATTGCTAGTCTCATTATATCGAGAAACCGGTTTCCCGTCAAGAATTTATTTCTTTATTTTATAAAATAATTGAATTATCTTTCTGTAAAGCTCATTTAAAACAGTACCTAAGCTTTAAAATTATATAATGGTTTAATAATATCAAGTATCTCAACTGTATCTCTAATATTTTCAATAATTTCTTCCATTGGTTTATAAACCATAGGTGCTTCATCTAATGTTGCTTCTTTTACAGAGGAGGACCATACACCCTTCATAGAATCTTTATACTCTTCTAAAGAAATTATTTCCTTCGCTCTGCTTCTGCTCATTAACCTACCAGCTCCATGAGGTGCTGAATTGTTCCAATCTTCATTGCCTTTCCCTATGGCAATGATGCTTCCATCCCTCATATTAATTGGAATCAAAAGCTTTTCACCTTTATGTGCCGATATAGCTCCCTTCCTGACCATCATATCTTCAAAGTCAATATAGTTATGAATAGTTTGAAAATGCTCTAAATCATCAATATTTAAATCTAGATACTCTAATATTTTCTTTGCCATAACTCGCCTATTTAAATTTGCATAGTCCTGAGCAAATTTCATATCTCTCAGATAAGTCTCTAATCTTTCCCCTTCAAGGAAACATAATTCCTTTGTAAGATCGTATTTATCAATCGAGGATTGATATTCTTCTATTAGAGCTTGTATTTCATTATCTTTGTCTTGCTTTTTTAATGCCTTAATCTTTTCTTTTTTTTCACCCTTAATACATTTTGCCCTTCTATTGCAGTATTCTATTGCCTTTTTCTGATGGTAGGTAGCTATTCTATGTCCAAAATTTCTGCTTCCTGAGTGAATAACAAGCCATTTTTCTTCATTTTTATCTAGATTAATTTCTATGAAATGATTTCCTGACCCTAAGGAACCAATTGATAGTAGGTTTCTATTTAAATTGCTGTTTGTCCTTTTCGATATCTCTGCAATTTCATCATGGAAACTTTTATCTACCCTAATCTCCATCTTACCATTGACCTTATTTCCATGTGGTATATTGCTTCTTATAAATTTATCTAGCCTTTCAAAATTTATTTCAATATCACCCATCTTTGCTGTGATCATTCCACAGCCTATATCTACACCCACTAAATTGGGTATGACTTTATCCTTTAAATCTGCTGTAAGCCCTATGACACAACCTTTTCCAGCGTGGGTATCGGGCATTATTCTAACCTTGCTATCTTTGAAGGCCTCTTGATTTAGTAACTGGATTATCTGAGACTTAGCTTTTTCTTCTATATTATCAGTAAAGACCTTAGCTATATTACACCTTCCCTTTAGCTCTATCATTTGCTTTAGACCTCCTTTTGTAGTAGGTTCATAACTAAGTTTCTAAATCACACATCCATATATAAAGCAATATTATTAGGCGGCTCCTTACCATTTAATGCAGAAATTATATTATCGGCTGCCATTACTGCCATACTTATCCTTGTTTCGTCGGTTGCACTACCCAGGTGAGGGCATAATACAACATTATCTAGATACTTAAGTTCTTCTTCAACTTCAGGCTCATTTTCGTATACATCCAAACCTGCACCCCATATTTTCTTTTCCTTTAGAGCTTTTACAAGGGTCTTTTCATCCACCACGGGACCCCTTGAGGTGTTAATCAATATACAGGTATCCTTCATGATGTCAAATTCTTTATCACTTATCATATGAATAGTTTCTGTGGTCAGGGGAGTATGTACAGATATATAATCTGACTTTCTTAAAAGTTCGTCAAAGTCAACATACTCAGCACCAGTTTTCTTTTCAAACTCCTCCTTTTTAGACCTACTATAATATAAAACCTTCATATCGAATGCCGCAGCCCTTTTTGCAAATGCTCTTCCAATACGACCAGCTCCAATTATTCCTAAAGTTTTACCACTAATCTCTCTTCCTAAAAGCAAAGTTGGCGACCATCCATCGAATTTTCCTGCTCTAATGTATTTATCACCTTCCACAACTCTCCTGGCAACTGCAAACAATAAAGACCAAGCCATGTCTGCAGTAGCACTTGTTAAAACGCCAGGTGTATTGCTAAGATACACTTTTCTCTTTATAGCAGCCTCCACATCCATATTATTATATCCAACAGCATAATTTGCAAAAATTTTCACATTCGGTTCGCTGTCCATTATTTCTCCATTAATTTTATCTGATAAAAGGCATATAACTCCGTCTTTACCTTTAACTTTTTCCTTTAATTCGTCATGGGAAAGTCCTCTATCAAGCTCATTAACCTCAACATCGAAATACTTCCTGAGCTTAGCTAAACCTTGATTAGGTATTCTTCTTGTAACTAAAACCTTTTTTCGCATGAAAATATCACCATCCTTAAAAATTAAGATTTACTATGGTTTCTCTGTATAGAGAATCCAAAGTAAATCTTAATTTATACATATACTATATTAATGTACATATCAAAATATCCGATGATTCTGGGGATTTTTGATGTGTATAAATTAAACTTTTGACTGGAATCTCTA
>JANQEZ010000029.1 GCA_028278115.1 Clostridia bacterium | reverse complement strand
TATTTTATTTTCGCTTATGCAATGAACCTGTTTTTTATATATTTTAAAGGTGAAAACAGATTCATTGAAATCACTAAAATAAAATATCATAATCCTTTTGCTTTTATTACACTCTATTGTTGTTTACCTATAGAAACTTACCCTTTCTTTGAAATATTTCTTAATCAAAAATAAAATGCTTAATTTGGCTAATAGCTAACGACTGACAGCTCACAGCAGAAACATTGAAGGGAAAACTTCTGGGTCACACATCTATCTAAGAAAAAATACTAATCTTCTGGTAAAATTTAAATAATAAAGAATGTGGAAGTAAAAAGTATTAACAATATGGGAAAAGGTGACAGAAATGATGTGCTTGTTTTAGAATAAGGAAGTGGGAAGATGGGAAATGATAAAAAGACAAATGCAATGAGAATTTTAGATCGAAAGAAAATAGACTACAATATAATTAGATATGATAAAAGTGATGGAAAGATAGATGGGATATCTGTTGCAAAGAAAATTGGCAAAGAGCCTGAATATGTATATAAGACCTTGGTGGCTAGGGGGAGTAGTAAGGATATCTATGTATTCATAATTCCTGTACAAGGAGAATTAGACCTGAGGAAAGCTGCCAAAGCAGCTGGGGAAAAAAAGATTGAGATGACGCCAGTAAGAGAAATATTAAAGCTGACCGGGTATATAAGGGGAGGCTGCTCTCCTATTGGAATGAAAAAAAGATATATGACCTTTATAGATTTAAGTATTTGTGAGATAGAAGAAGCTGTTTTCAGTGCAGGGAGAATCGGCGTTCAGATTGAGCTTAGGTCTGCTGACTTGATTACAGCCATAGAGGCTCAAGCAGTGGATTTAATAAGATAAAGAAGACCAGAATAGCTAAACTGACCTTCTTTACTTATGTAATTAGAAGTTAGACTGATTAGTAAGCTGATTTTTTTAATCCATGTATTCCAGAAGTTTTTCATTATACATTCCTATTAGCTTGTAGGTTAAATCTTCGTCAATCATTCCATGCAGAGAAGGAGTTTCAAATATTCTCTTTGGCAATTTAACATCCTTCAAATCAAAGCCAACCATTTTTTTAATTCTAAGCTTAGTTTTATATATCTTATCGGATATATTAGTTAGGTCATCTTCAGTTAGATTATGCCCTAAGGAATTTAATGCAATGAGAATGGTTTCCCTATCATATACCTTTCTTGCAAATAAGCAAATGATAAGGGAATTTAATATACATCTCTCCCTTTCCTCATGAAAAATTAAATCTATAAGCTTCTTTTCATCAAGCTTTTTCATAGTCTGATCTATTGAATAGCCTCCATTACATAAATGGGAATGTCTAGCTCCAACGGTATGGCCGACAACAGAGCCATATCCCGTATGATATCCGGGGGTTTCATTACCTGCAAATTGAAGAGCAAAGTCCTTACCCCCATACTTTTCTGAAACCACAGCCGAACCCTTTGATAAGGTTTGATAAAATTCATTATGGCCTATGGACATATATTCCACTGCCTTCAAATAGCTGGATAGGTTTCCGTATTCAAGTTGAACTACGGTAGCAGTAACACTAATTAAAGCTTTTTCTAAGGCCTCAGTAGCCCATCCTAAAACTACACCTGTAGAAATGGCATCCAGCCCCATTAATTCTACCTTTTCTATAAGCTCTAAAATACTCTTGGTGTCATTGATATCTAAATAACTGCCAAGTGAGAATATCAATTCATAATCATAGGCGACACTTATTGATTCGTATTCAAATCCTTCATCAAATTCCCTTCTAAATTGACCTATATGTATACAGCCTACAGGACAGCCTGTACAGGCTATTTTCCTTACTAGATTATCAATTGCGAACCTTTCACCAGAGATATTTTCAGCGTATTCATATCTGTTTTGAGTCAGATTCTTTGTTGGCAAAGCTCCCATTTTATTCATAGGAATTACATTTACAGCGGTACCAAGGTCGTGATATTTTTTCATTAACTCTGTTTCAGTTACTTTTTGAAATATATCGCTATAAGCTTTGTTGTATTCTTTGAGATTTTCAATGCCAATACTTTTATCTCCGATTGTAACAATAGCTTTAAGGTTTTTACTGCCAAATATGCCTCCAAGACCAAGACGACCAAAATGCCTATAGGTATCTACACATACATTAGCAAAGCTTGAAAGATTTTCTCCTGCTGGGCCTATTCTAAGTATACTTCTTTTACCATTTCCCGATTCCTTTTCCCTTATAAACCTCCCGGTTTCATCCGTTGATAGTCCCCATAGTGCTCTAGCGTCCTTGAATTCTATGTTATTACTTTCTATGGTCAAGTAGGTTGGCTTTTTACTTTTTCCAGTTATTACGACAGCATCATAGCCTGCATACAATAGGGTCATGGCCATTCTACCGCCAGCATAGCTCTCTCCAAGCTCCTTAGTTAAGGGAGAATAAAACATAGCAACAGTTTTAGTTATGACGGGAAAAACAGAAGAAGCAGCTCCTATTGCAAATATGATTGGCTGACTTTCGTTAAATGGGTGGAGCTCTGCCTTTATATTTTCCTCAAGGAGCCTCGAAGCTACTCCAACACCTCCAAGATATTCTTTGAGATCTTTTCTATTTTCAATTCTAATTCTTTGCAAAGATAGGTCGATATATAAAACCTTTATATAATCTTTATAAAACATTGTCCCTCTCCTCCATCCTCAAGCATTCATGGGGGCAAAATCTTGTGCATGCTCCACAATGTTTACAAATAATTGGTCTATTACTTTCCTCATCAAATGAAACTGCACCTACTATACAAGCTGACACACATTTTTTGCATCCTATGCATTTATCAGCCTTTAATATAACCCCGCCGCCCATTCTTTCTTCCAGAGCACCTGATGGACAAATCTCCAAGCATGCTCTCTC
>JANQEZ010000028.1 GCA_028278115.1 Clostridia bacterium | reverse complement strand
TATTTTATTTTCGTTCATGCAATGAACCTGTTTTTTATATATTTTGAAGGAGAAAACAGATTCATTGAAATCACTAAAATAAAATATCATAATCCTTTTGGTTTTATTTCACTCTATTGTTGGCTACCTATATATTAGAGCTTAATAAAATAAAGCTAAAGAAATAAATAAAATATTTTAGGATATAATAAATATATAAAAACTATTTGACATTATTCCAAAGCTCCCATATAATACTAATAAAATAAAAAGCAATGACGAGGACGAGTAAATTTATTACGGTTTCAAGAGATGGGGTGTCACCGGCTGAAAGCACCTCTAAACACGAATAGTTGAAAACCACCTCTGAGCTGTAGGCTGAACATGTTTCCATTAGTAAGCTTTGCCGTTGATTACGTTATAATCATTAAAGTGACAGCTGATATTTACTTAGGCTGTAATTTGGGTGGAACCCCGTGAGTTATCCCTCTCGTCCCTTAAGGAACGAGGGGTTTTTTGTATTTAAGTATAATAGATTCTAATATTTTTTCTAAAAATGTTAAAATCTATTAACCAAAGTATCTAATACCAACATAGAAAGGAAGTGAGTAATTTGAGAAAGCTATTATTTACCACCACCACAATAACATTTGATGGCAATTTAATATGTTTTGCAGATTGCTCTGGATATATAACCTGCTGATAGCTTATATATTTACGGGCAAGCTGTATTGCTCGTAGTGCTTATTATATAGCTTTATAACGCTGGGAGCAGCCAGTGTTTCAGGCTATTGACAAACCCGAATTTCTTCGTTGTTGCTTCAAGTAAGAACTCTTACGTATTTCTTTATACGCTGCGACCTCTCACTTTCAGCGCGCCTCGAACTTCGGATTTCTCAAAAGCCTGTCATCTTGTTGACTTTGTCAACAATCTGTAACACTGGGAGCAGCCAGTGTTTTTTTGTTTGAAAATTTATATTTTTAGTATAAATATCAGGAGGTTATGAAGATGATGAATAGGGAAATGATAAATTCTAAGATAGAAAAAAGACAGATAATAGTTGATGTAGATGGTATAGAATATGATGTCAATAGTGTAGAGGGTAAAAAAATCCTAGAAAAATTTGATATCTTAAACAAGTTTGTAAAAGATGAAAATGGTTTAAATAATTCACATAAAATGCCAGAGTCAATAAATGCCATGCAGAGGCTTCAATTGGTTGACTATGAGCCTGCCAGTGACTCGGGGCACTTCAGGTATTACCCAAAGGGTAATTTAATATTTGATTTAATAAAGGACTGGGCCGATGAAATTGCATTAAACAGATTGGAATCCATGAAGATAGAATCACCACTTATCTATGATTACAATGAGCCGGATATTAAGGAGCAGGTTAGCTCATTTCATGAAAGACATTATGTAGTAAGCTCTCCGGGAAAGGATAGAGAATTCATTTTAAGATTTGCAGCTGATTTTGGACTTTTTAGGATGATTAAGGATGCAAAGCTCAGCTATAGAAATCTTCCCTTTAGAGTATATGAATACTCAAAGAGCTTTAGATATGAAAGGAGCGGTGAGCTGGCAGGTCTGAAAAGGTTAAGAGCCTTTTCAATGCCGGATATCCATAGCTTTGCAAGGGATATTTGTGAAGGCTTTGAAGAATACAAGGAGCTCTATAAAAACTACTATGATCTTGCAAGGGCTATGAATATTCAGTTTGTTCCTGTTTTTAGAGTTGTTGAGGAGTTTTATCATAAGCATAGAGGAGAGATAGAGGAACTGATTGAATATGGAAGGGTTCCAGTATTTATAGAGCTTCTCTCCGATATGAAGCATTACTGGGCGATTAAAAGTGAATTCCAAGGAATCGACGGCAATAATGGATTCGTTCAGCTTTCAACTGTACAGCTTGATGTAAAGGATGCTGATATATATGGTATAAGGTACGTTAATTCAGAAGGAGAAAAAAAGGGATGTATAATATGCCATTCCTCAATCGGCTCTATAGAGAGGTGGATGTATTGTATATTAGAGGCAAGTATCATGAAGGAAAAACCCCAGCTTCCATATTGGCTGAGTCCTGTCCAGATGAGATTGTTAATTGTAAATGATAAATACCTCAAATATGCTGAGGAGATTTCCTATAGATTAAAAAGCAATAATATCAGAGTTGAAATTGATGATAGGGAAGAAAGGCTTGGGCGTAAAATAAGGGATGCCCAAAAGAATTGGATCCCCTTTATGGTGGTTATAGGAGAAAAGGAAGCCTTAAATGGAGTCTATAATATTAAAAGAAGAATAGGGGAGGATATAAAGGACTTAGGGCTTGAAGGGATAATTAAATTATTGAAGAAGGAGCAAAAGGGTATGCCCTTTAGAAGATTGAATATGAATATTAAGCTTTCAAAGCAGCCTGTTTTTAGAGGGTAGGAGCTTTTAGCTCTTGGCTCTATGCTCTTAGCTCTTAGGGTGTCTGGGTCTATCTGTAGAGTCATGAAAAGAGTTCTATAAAGATTTATAAAGCTTTAAGAAGGGTATAATAAAGTATGAGGAAAATAGAGACTAAGTATTTAATGATAAAAGATTAATCTTATTTGGAGGTTATTGGAATGGATAAGAAAAAATCAGGAAAAGAAGATTTGAAGAAAAAGCTGACTCCTACACAATACCATGTCACTCAAGAAAGCGGTACTGAGCGGCCATTTACGGGGGAATATTGGCAGCATAAAGAAGATGGAATTTATGTAGATATAGTCAGCGGAGAGCCCCTTTTTAGTTCAAAGGATAAATATGATTCCGGTTGCGGCTGGCCCAGCTTTACTAAGCCCATAGATAGAAAGCAGATTAAAGAAAAGACAGACTTTTCCCATAATATGCATAGGATAGAGATAAGAAGCACCGATGCTGACTCCCATTTGGGGCATGTTTTTAACGACGGACCCTTGGAAGAAGGAGGACTGAGATATTGCATAAATAGTGCTGCCCTTAGATTTATTCCTAAGGATGACCTTGAAAAAGAAGGTTATGGTGAATATAAAGTTTTGTTTGAATAGTTTTCTATAGTTTAAGATTAAATAAAGAGGGGCTGTTTCACTTTGATATACTCCTCCTATAGTACCAGATTTTTATTTTTTAATCTGTCTACTAATAGGAGGAGTATATTATTTTGGGACAATTCCTTTTAAAATGGATAAATCATATTATTATTAGAATAGTCAAATGACATGATGTTTAGTATGGGTTATATACTCTAGTAATTCTGTTCTATATATATGTATATTGTCATATTATGTAAAAACGATTTTTTTAGGAGTTGATATTATGTACAAAGATTCAAAGCAGTCTTATATGGGCGACCAATCACATATGCGTTTTTCAAATGAATCCTTTGGTTCCCCAGCAGTAGATATATATGCTAATAATATTAAGGTTGCTTCTTTTTTCGTATGTAGTAATTCTACTGAGTATAGACAGTTTAAGCCAGGTAGATATTATATAAGTGTCTATATAGCAGGTAGTAAGACTAATCTTATAACAGAATCTTATGTGAATCTAAGGCCTAATATGGATTGTACCATAACAGTTATAGGTTTACTACCTAATATAAGTTTATTAGCAATCGTTGATAAATTCACGCCTATTTCTCCCAATAAAACTCAAGCAGAATTTGATTATTCAAGGCAACATTCACCCTTCGGACATTTATATACCAATGATAAAATAATTCCTAAAAATAGCCCAAACACTCAAACTAGCGGAGAAGAAATACCTGTTCCATCTAATATAAATGAAAAACCTGATGAACTTCAAAAATCAAGACAAGAACTCAAAGAAAAAAGAACTAGAAATTCAAAAAGCTATATTAATTCTGATAATACTATTACAGAAGAAATATATTTAGATCCACAACACTATCAAGAATTACCTGATATACAATGGAAGGAAATCAATAATAATCTAATAGCAAGTACTGAAAAAAGAGATGGCTTTCAAAATAAATCTAATGATTACAAAGCACATTTTCCAATTGAAGTAGATAATGATGAGATAGTATCAATTATAAAAAATAACACAATTATTGGTTTTATTCCTACTGATACAAAGAAGGTAAAAGGAATAGTAGAAAATAATACAATAACATATGAAAATATCTACCCTAATACTGATATACGTTACTCAACTAATAATTCCCAAGTAAAAGAAGATATTATATTAAAAAGCTTTACAGGGAAAAATACTTTTTCCTTTGAGTTAAAACTTAAAGGGCTATATGTGGAAGAAGATGAATCAGACAGAATTGTTTTTAAGGATAGTGAAGGTGAGAATGTTTGGTTGATAAAAGAACCCTTCATGGTAGATGCAGATAATAAAATTTCTAATAACGTCAAATTTATTTTGAATGAAAAAAATGGTAAAAAATTTATACATATAGTAGCAGATAAAGAATTTCTAAAGGATGCTAATACTAAGTATCCAGTAGCTATTGACCCCTCATTAACGACATGGGATGTGTTAAGAGATACTTTTGTAGCCAATTATTTCCCCAATAACTCATATTCTAGTTTGACATTAACATATACAGGTTCAGACCCGTATTATTATGGTACTATGCGTACACTTGTACAATTTTCTTTACCAAGCATACCAAGTGGAAGTGAGATTCTAAGCGCAAACTTCAATGCTTATCAAACAAAAGTAGATTCAACAGTTGTTTCAATAGATTTATATAGAATAATTGGTAGTAGTTGGACCGGTTCTGTTACATGGAATACACAACCAGAAATTGCTCCTTTAAAAGAGTCTACAGTAACTAGTAATGTAGATAATTCATTTTGGTCATGGAATATTACTCAACTTTTTAAAGATTGGCGTAATGGAAATCAAGCAAATTATGGATTTATGTTAATGCAAGAAAACGAGGATACATCTCCCTTTAGAGCCTTTAGAACCTTAAATAATCCATCTAATAAACCAAACCTTACAATTAATTATGGCTCTGCACAAACAATTACAGATGGTGGATATTATGGTCAAGAATTAATAATTGAAGTTGCTGCAGGTCAATGGTATAAAGTCATGTTTGACCAATATGGGCTAGCAAATTTTTGGATAAATCCTGAAAGCACAGGACTCAATTTAGATTTATTTGTTTATGAAAATGCTCCTAGTGGAAGGCTTATAGGAAGCTCTACTAATGCTACTGGTCAAGAACTGATTTCTCAAGTTCCAGTTAAAGCTGGAGTATACTATTACATTTATGTAAAGAATACCAATTGGTCTGCAGGATATTTTGCACTTTCATCTAGAAATTATCCCCAAAATGTAACTGTAAATCCACCAACCAATGTAGAAGCAAATGTTGCAGTGGATGGATTAAATGTAACTTTAAACTTTGTTAAGGGAGAAAATAGTACTAAAACAGCAATTAAAAATGCTGAAACTGGTAACTTTATTTTAACGACTACAAACGATAAAGCCTACTTAATGTTTGGGACTTATAATAAAAATTACATTCTTCATTTATATGGTGTGAATGGTTCAACTTATAGTACAAATTATGAAGTAGTGGAATTAACAACAGGAACTGCGGTTATAGATAGAGGAGATACGGGTTCAGAAGTAAGAGGAGTTCAAGAAATGTTGTTTGAATTGGGTTACTTAGGTTCATCTTCTGATGTAGATGGAATATTTGGTCCAATGACTGAAAATGCAGTTAAGGCATATCAAAGAGACATGGGACTACCTGATAATGGAGTTGTAGATGCTACTACAAAAGGCCGATTAGCGGACTCTACTCGTTCTCTTAGACTCCAGACAGCTACTATATTAACTCAAAGTGGGCTTTTTAAAAATCTAGGACTTAATTTATATATGATAGCAGAAAAAGAATATGTAATATATAATACTCCACTAATGACTGTTAAGAGTAGGTTATCCATATTTCCAACTGCAGCAATTAGCGATATTAGTTTTGACTTGTTAAATTCTAGAGCTGTAAGTGGCACATTATACAATAATGGAATGATTGTAGAAAATCAGTTTAGGTTACAATCAGGTCAAATAAATAGTGCTTTAACATATATAGGTGCAGAAATAGCAGATTTACCAAGTGGCTCTGTTAGATTAAAAGTTCCTACTTATTCCCCTCCTACTCCCTATCAAGCTACTATGGTTTTAGAATATAGCATAAATTATGGAGGTCATAATTGGTATCAAACATTAGAGTTTACTTTTAGAAATCTGTCTAATACGAATACACCAGCTGTAGTAACTGCATATGAGCCTGCTATAAGTACTCAGGATAGTCTCAGCAATTACTTTAATATTGATAGTTCCAAAGTATCAGAATTAGCAGTTGTTGGCGGACTTTTGATAGTAGGTATAGCGGCTTTAATATACTTTGCTCCAGCTACAGCAGTACTGGGAATAGCTGCTGTTGGGGTATCAGCAGGAATAGCTGATGAAATATAGTAATACGGAAATTAATTAATACGTAAGCGTAAAAGATTTGACAGATATATATTTTAGGGTTCCTTTGCTACAATTATGATAGAAAGTAACGATGTCATAGCTATAATAAGAGAATCAATTCAGATCAATTGGCAATATATTATAAATCTATATAATTCCTATGATTGTAAAATAGCTGATTTTTACAAAGTACATAATATATTATAGAAACGATAAAAGTCAATGATTTATTGCTAGAGAAATATTTGTTATATTTAACGAATGAGATATAAAACTTGAAAGATATAGATAGAACTAAAGAAAATATATTGGAATTAATGCTTTGAGAAAATACACTTCTTAGCGAAAAGAAAGCGCAAAAAAGAAATAAGTTTCAAAATCCAGCATGCTAATTTTATAGTTAGTTATGATGAATAAGCTATTTTAAGACGATAAATATTTGACGAATATATTAATCTATTTTAAAAAACCCCTTCTTTTTAAAAAAATAAGGGGTTTTCGCCATTAGAACTAGATGGTTGAATGATTAAGAAGATTTGAAATATTCGATTGCTGTGTTATAAAATTCGATAGCTTCGTTTTTTGACTTAAAAACTCTTTTAGGCATAATAATGGCGTTACTTCTATTAAGAATAACAAATATATATTCATCTATCATATCTATTCTACTTATTGCCGTCCATTTATAAAAGCAATTACTAGAATGTGTTACTTTTGAGATCCCTTCTAATTTTATTTCTATAGTTTGTTCATCTAATAGCCCTTTTTCAGTTGTGGCAGATTTAAAAACTCGTTTTTTAACCATAAGATAATGTGAAATATATTTTCCAATTAATAAACCAATTATCAACGCACTTGTATATAGTATTGAATTATCTATATTAACTAATTTGGTGAGATAAAAAAACACTACTCCAATAAAAAGTAAAACTATATTTGAAAACATTCTTCTTCTTTTGCCTTCGGTAGTTTTATATGAAATGAATTTAATAAAATTCCAAAAGTCTTCTTTAGTTATACTATATGTGACTTTCATATGACCTAAATCCTTTCTTGTATTTAATATTTTAATTATATTTAAAACTTGCTAAGTGTATACTATATATTCTTATTATGCTATGTTTAACTCTTATTGTATTCAAATTTAATTCATAATTCTAGTGGTTATTTTAGCCAATTAATAGAAGCATTCCTGAAGATATAGAGATAAAGGTCAACTGACTAATGTCAAGAAAATCTCACAAATAGTAAAATGTAATCGAAGTATGAACTCAAAAAGAAGATGATGGTAAATACAAAATGCTATTTGAATATATAGATTCCACTCAAAAGTTTAATTTATACACATCAGAAATCCCCAGAACCACCCAATATTTTGATATGTATAAATCAACATTTACTTTGGATTCTCTATAGTTGATGATAATGTATATAAGATTTAAACTTAAAGCCTCACTAGCAGTCAAATCTTCACTAGAGAGGCTTTTGTTAAATTGTATTATTGATTTGTGACTTAAAGTACAGATTTTATATTTTAGTTATCAACTGGACAAAAACTAAAAAGCCCAGTTACCATCCTTGAATATCTGTACTTCTTCGCCGGATTTAGTTATACCTACTATATTCATTTCAGAAGAACCAACCATAAAATCAACATGGGTTAAACTATCGTTCACTCCGATTCTTTCCTTGTCTTCTTTAGTTAAGTTAGAACCATTCTCTACAGATAATAAATATGCAGAGCCAATAGCAAAGTGACAGGATGCATTTTCATCATATAAAGTATTATAGAAGATGATATCTGTATTTGATATTGGGGAATCATGGGGAACTAAGGCAACTTCACCTAAGAAGTGGGAGCCTTCATCGGTTTCAATTAAATTCTTAAGGGTTTCATAGCCGGTTTCAGCCTTATAGTCTACGATTTTACCATCCTTGAAGGTTAGTTCAAAATTGTCAATTAATGTGCTTCTATAGTTTAATGGCTTTGTGCTTCTTAAAGTACCATTAACACCAGTTTTCTTAGGAAGGGTGAAAACCTCTTCAGTAGGAAGATTTGGTAGGAAATGATCTCCATCAGTACTCCTTTGTCCGCCGCCAAGCCATTTATGGCCTTTAGGAAGAACTACGTCTAGATTAGTTCCAGGAGCAGTAAATATAAGCTTTTCAAAGGATTTTTCATTTAAAAATTCTAATTTTTTTGTCAAATTATTTATATGATTTTCCCAAGCTAAAACAGGGTTTTCAGTATTTACTCTAGTGGCTTTAAAAATATTATCCCATAGCTTATCTATTGCCTCCTTAGCAGGAAGACCAGGGAAAACCTTACTTGCCCAGAATTCATTGGGATAAGCAACGATTGTCCAACAGGACTTGCCCCCCAATACGTACTCTTTATATTCCTTAGAAGCTTCTGCAATAACTTTATTTCTGATTCCCATTCTTTCAGGATTTACATCCGATAAAAGATCAGGATTTGAAGATATAATATTAATAATGCAGGCACCTTCTCTTATGTAGTTCATTAAGCCATCTATTCTCCATTTTGGATAATCATTAATAACCTCGTCAGGTGAATTTAATAACCTAAGATGATTGATTTCCTCATCACTGTATTCTACGATTACATCCTTTGCACCAGCTTCGTAGCATTTCTTCGTTATTTCCCTAGTTAAATCTGCGGTATTAATAGGTGCTTTTACGATTACAGTCTGACCTTCCTTGACACCTACACCAATTTGCACAGCTAAATCAGCATATTTTGATAAACTTTCCCTTTGCATAAATAAGCCACCTTTCCATATAAAAAAATTTTTATGATACTACTATTGTAACACTAATGGGAAATTAATTATACAATTAATTTTTCTTAAACTATCATTGGCAAGGTGATATACTATAACCATATTAGATTCATATAGGAGGCAGATATGTTTGATAAAAACTATAAACCTATAGAGAAAAGTCTTTGGCAGGGAAGGGTTGACAGCGAAACTAATTTTGATGCATTTAGGTGGCATCAGTGGGTTGAGGGCATTGACTTAAGAGAGAAAAATTTGAATCCCTATAAAAATAAATTAGGTTTTGCATTTATTGGATTTTGCTGTGATGAAGGGGTAAAGCGAAATAAAGGAAGGATTGGAGCTGCTAAAGGACCTAAGAGCATTAGGCGTGAGTTAGCAAATCTACCCTGCTGCTTTTCCAAGGAAGTGAATATCTTCGATGCAGGAAATATATATTGTGAGAATTCCACCCTTGAAGAAAGTCAAAATCTGCTTTCAAAGGCAGTGGAAAAAATATTGAATTTAAACCTCTTTCCCATTGTTTTAGGGGGCGGTCATGAGATCGCCTTCGGTCATTATAATGGTATATCAAACTATCTTACTAAGAAAAGCATTTTGCAAAATATAGGTATTATAAACTTTGATGCACATTTTGATTTGAGGCCCTATCCCAATGGCGGCAGCTCTGGAACTATGTTTAGACAAATAGCAGATGCATGCAAAGAAAAGGGCTTAAAATACTCATATTTTTGTATAGGTGTACAAAAGCGAAGCAATACAGTTGGGCTATTCAAAACGGCAGATAGACTTGGTGCAGAATATATCTTGGCAAAGGATATTACCAATAACGATAACTGGAATATGTTAGAAAGATTAGATGATTTCATAAAAAAGAGGGACCATATTTATATAACAATATGTGCCGATGTCTTTTCATCAGCCTTTGCACCGGGAGTAAGTGCAACACAAGCCCTTGGTCTAGACCCGGAGAAGGTGCTAAAGTTTATAAAATATATATTGAGATCAAATAAAGTTATAAGCTTTGACATAGCTGAGGTTTCTCCAAGGTTTGACCAGGATAAGACCACTGCTAACTTAGCTGCTGTACTAATTTTTTCATTAGTAGATACCATATCTCAAATTAATAATTTGAGTATTTGATTTATTAGAGCATGAAATGATTGATTCTAATAAAGTTTGTATTTGTATAAGAAACTTAGTAAATACGACATATGGATGTCACATTTACTTTATTATAATATAAATATAAAAGACAAAGGGGGAATTTCATATGAAGAAAATTTTAAAGGAAAAAATCGAATTTATTTTTGGTATGCACAGGGACTTATTACATACACTGAGGGCAGAGAATTATGCTTATAAACTAAAGGGCTTGAGATCCAACACCATTGGCAGCCAACTGCTGTGCGTTGCAGGGGCTAGGGAAAGCTATTATAAGAGCATATTGGGAAATGAAGGCTTTAAATGGACATGCTCCTTTGACGGCAAAATGGTAAATGTTAAAACCGAATTAGATAGATATATGGGTGAGTATGAAAAAGAAATTATTAAATTTATAGAGGATACAGAAGAAATATCAAGTAATCAGACATCACTAATATTAGATTTATTAAGTCACGAATACCTTCATCAAGGTCAGATGATAAGATATTTATATGCTAACCACCTCCCTATCCCAAAGTCTTGGAAGGACTTCTGGCATCTTGAAGATTAATTAAACCAAGTATTATTATGCCATACTAGTAATTAGATGAAGGAACACTTCAAAGAATTTTTAATTTAAGAGGGAGGGAATTTAATGAGTATACTATTTTTAAAGGGTAAGATAGCTGCATTAGATGATGACAACAATTTTTATGAAGCCATTGGTATTAATGGAAATACCATAGATTTTCTAGGAACTAATGAAAGGGCATTTGAGCTATGGGATAAATATGATGAGGTTATTGACCTTGAGGGACATACTTTGCTCCCTTCATTTAATGATAGTCATATGCATCTTCTCAATTATGGATACACACGGAAAATGCTTAATTTAACTAAATATAAATCTATTAAAGAAGCCATAGATAAAGCTACGGATTTTATAGAGACTATGAGTATTCCAAAGGGTAAATGGGTCTTAGGCCGAGGATGGAATCAGGATTATCTTGAGGAGAAAAGGTTTTTTACCAGGGCAGATTTAGATTGTATTTCAAAGGAGCATCCCATAGTATTTACTAGAACCTGTGGACATATCGCTGTATGCAATTCCAAGGCACTGTCAATGATAGATAAAAATTTATTAGAAAATGATAATATAGATATTGAAAAGGGCACCTTTTACGAGATTGCCATAGAAAGACTAAATGAAGTGATAGACTCTCCCAATATTGATGAAGTCAAGGATATGATAATAGATACATGTAGTGAGCTCTTAGAAAATGGTATTACCTCAGCTCAAACAGATGATTTTAATGCCCTGCCCGATGGAGATTTCAGAAAGGTTATAGCTGCATATAAAGAGCTTGAAAATGAAGAGCTGCTGAGGGTAAGGATATATGAGCAATGCTTACTTCCAAGTGAAGAAAAGCTTGAAGAATTTTTAAGCCTGGGATATAAAACTGGAAAAGGCAGCAGATTTTTTAAGATAGGACCTTTAAAGCTTTTAGTGGATGGAGCCTTGGGAGGAAGGACTGCCCTCTTAAATGAGCCATACAGTGACGATAGCACAAATACAGGCATATGTGTATATTCCCAAGATGAGCTGGATAAATTTACATCCTATGCCCATGACAATGACATCCAAATAGCCATCCATGCCATAGGTGATAAAGCAATGGATATGGTAATAGATGCCTATGAAAAAATTCCTAATAATACTGAGGAAAACAAGATGAGGCATGGTATAGTTCACTGCCAAATAACAAATCAAGAGATACTGAATAGACTGGCTTCAAATAATATAATTGCCTATATTCAGCCAATATTCTTAGATTATGACCTTCATATCGTTGAGGAACGTGTAGGCTCTAGATACTCTGAAACCTATGCCTTTAATACCATGAAAGAAAAAGGGGTAAAGATATGTGGAGGATCAGATGCTCCAGTAGTTCACTTTAATCCCTTTGAAAATATTTACTCAGCAGTTACCAGAAAGGACTTAAAGGGCTACCCTGAGTCTGGATTTCTTCCAAAGGAAAGATTATCCCTTATGGATGCACTAAAGCTTTTCACTATAAACAGTTCATACAGCTCATTTGAAGAAGATGTAAAGGGTTCTTTGGAAATAGGAAAGCTTGCCGATATGATTATCCTTGATAGAGATATATTTACCATAGATGAAGACGAAATTAAGGATATCAAGGTTGATATGACCGTTGTTGATGGGAAGATAGTTTTTAAGAGAGAGGGAGTATAGATGTGTGACCCTAAAACTTAACCTTTTTTAGAAATATTTCGTAAGCCAAAACTAAAATGCCTATTTGGCTAATAGCTAACGGCTGACAGCTCACAGCAAAACATTGAAAGTAACACTTCTGGGTCACACATCTTTAATTATGGATATACGCTTTTATAATTTAACTCGTTGTGCTAGTAAAGCATTAATTTTAGTTTTACAATACTTAAGGGGGTTTTGATATTTCATTTGAGTGATTTTTATGAATCTGTTTTAACCTACAAAATATAAGAAAAACAGGT
>JANQEZ010000062.1 GCA_028278115.1 Clostridia bacterium | reverse complement strand
TGACTAAACAAGTGGCTCAATAAAAATTCGGCTAGTATTAAATCTGCCTGCTTGCATACCTGTTTTCTGTAGATATTTAAGGGATGATAATGAATAAGTAAAGGATGCTTATCCCTGCTCTCTTCAAAATCCCATAAAGGTTTTTTAAAAAAACTATCATCTTGCGGATATAGCCCTCTCTCTTCATCATAAGGAATATATATGGACTCAGATGCTTCTAACCAAGTTTCGATCTCTTCGTCAGAGAGATTGATTTTTTCTTTTATATTCTGATAGTCTTTTGGATAGGTTTCTTTTAGTTTGGCTGCACTTAAATATGCCTCTTTTAAATGATTCGCTGCCATAAGGTTCGTATAGACATTGTTGTTGACAACCGCCGTATATTCGTCAGGACCCGTTACACAACAAATATGAAACCTGTCCTGATTAAAATGACCTATTTCCATCCATAATCTTGCTGTTTCAAAAAGTATCTCTGCACCCTTTTCAACTAAAAAACCTTCATCTTCTGTTGCTGTCATATATTTACTAATTGTATAGGCAATATCCGCATTGATATGATATTGAGCAGTCCCTGCAGGAAAATAAGCAGAGCACTCTTCGCCATTAATGGTCCTCCATGGATATAGAGCTCCCTTATCATATTGCATCTCTTTAGCTCTTTTTCTCGCTTGATCGAGAAGATTGTATCGATAATCTACTAACTTTTTAGCTATGGCAGGATTGGTATACAAAAAGAAAGGGAGTATGTAGATTTCAGTATCCCAAAAATAATGCCCTTCATACCCTTCTCCCGTTAAGCCTTTAGCAGAAATATTGGTTAAGCCATCTTTTCCTACGGATTGAAGTAAGTGAAACATATTAAATCGAATACCCTGCTGGATTTTATCATCGCCATCGATAAATACATCTGAATTATCCCAGAACTTTGCCACATATTTTTCTTGCTCAATTCTATAAAAAGCATATCCTTTTTCAATAACCGCTTTTAAAACTGCTAATGCTTGAAGATAAGCTTGTTCTTCCATAGATATGGGATAAGAAACATAAATAACAGGCTTACTTAGCTCAATGGTTTTATTTTTGACAGCTCTTATACTAAAAATATGCTGTAATTGATTGTTTTGTTGATGAGTGTGTATATCACACATATCTTCATTCATTATATGACCCATAAGACAGCACAAGCCTAAACTAGAAGCTTTGGTTTTTGAATGGATGACTGCTTTTTCATGGTCTAATTCTGTTTGGGTTACTTTTAGCTCATCCCCTTCAAATTCAACACCTATTCTTGGGTCGTCTTCTTTTAAAATATTATGAACATCTCCATCTAAAGTAGAATACAACTTAATCTCACCATCGAAATTCAGGGGCGTAATCTTTAGATTTATTATCATAAGATGCTTTTCATAGAAACTGACTAGTCTTTCATATTCAAGCAGGATTTCATCTCCTTGATTAGACATCCATTTAAGCGTTCTTTTCATAATTCCCTTTTTAAAGTCTAGTTCTCTTTTATAATCTCTGATTTTCCCATTGTTTAAATTAAACTTCTCACCCTTAATATCAATCTCTACATTTTTGCCACTGGTAACATTTAACATTGCATGACTCTTATCAGGATAGCCTTGATATTTCTCTCCATAGGATAAATCATAATAATCATAGAATCCATTGATAAATGTACCATCATGACCACCGAAATGGGACGCTTCTTCAAATCCACCCCTTGTTCCAATATACCCATTGCCTAGTGCAAACAATGTTTCATTAACTGCATACTTGCTTTGATCAAACTCTTTCTCTACAAAACTCCATAGATTTGTTTTGTTCATTTAATCACATCCTATCATTCCCACTCTACGTTTTTTTAAGAATCCTTTTTATCTATTGTTTTTGATAATGATTGTATATTTTCTGTTACTTTATTTTACTGCACCAGCTGTAACGCCTTTAATGATATATTTTTGTGCAAATATATAAAAGATAATAACGGGTATAACGGTTAACACTAAACCTGCCATTGCTAAATTCCATTGAATTGTGAACTCTCCAAAGAAGTAAAAGGTAGATAATGGAATAGTTCGCAAAGCTTTATCAGATAATACTAAAGAGGGCAGCAAAAAGTCATTCCATATCCATATAAGGTCTAATATAATAACCGTTACAGTTGTAGGTTTTAGTATAGGAAAAATAATTTTCCAAAATATATACCACTTATTACATCCATCCAGTGTTGCTGCTTCTTCTAGCGACAAGGGTATGCCTTTAATAAATCCATGAAATAAAAAAACAGCCATACTGCTTCCAAATCCTATATACATATAAATCAGCCCAAATCTTGAATTGAGCATTTGGAGAAAGGTATTCCTAGATATGGCTCCCATAACCTGCATAAGAGGCATCATAAGCGCTTGAAATGGAATTAACATGGTAGCAACAAAAGTGAAAAATATAATTTTACTTATAACATGCTTTGTCCTAACTAACATCCAAGCAGTCATTGAAGCAAAAACTACAATAAAGCCAATACTCACTACAGCAAT
>JANQEZ010000400.1 GCA_028278115.1 Clostridia bacterium | reverse complement strand
TATTACTATATTTTAAGGTACCATAAATCAATATTTTATAAATAATAATAGCTTATCGCCTTTACTTTAAGCATAATAAAAAAATTTCCATTGTAATTAGGATACTCACCTGAATAACACTCTAAATTAATTAGATTACCATAATCTCATTTACTACATTTTTTAACTCTTTTAAAAAATATACTAGGGTTTTCCGCAACATTTTCTATTTGGTTGTACCCCAATCAAAAGTCTATAAAAATAAATTCCTTCACCTTTTAGAATAATCTAATCATTATAAATATCAACTGATATTTTTATTAAGACCCTCAGCAATCTCCGCTTTCATAGGGGATAGGTTCATTATCACTTGGCAGGCTATCATAATCTACTTGCTCCAAATCATTTACTGCTGCGAGCCTAGTGGTAATCATACCCATCCAGCAGCTAATTGTAATTGTTCCTTCTTCCTCTGGAGTAAATTCAATGATTTTATCATCCGACATAAGGTTTTTCGTTATTTCGTATTTAGGAATGACTATTGGATTGTTACACCCATTGATACTCTGCACATCTAAATTAATTTTAACAGGCACTCCGGCTTTAACAGCTCCAACATCGAGTACATATTGATTTGGTTCTATGGTTAAGTTTATGGTCTGCTTGCCATTTATTATATTTATTCCTTCCACTTCTTTTGCTGCCCTATCTATTCCTCCTATATTATAGGCTATTCCAGATAATGCCAATCCTCTATTTAACATTATAATTCCTAATGCCATTACCAAAGCCCCACTTAATTTCATGATTTTTTTTCCAGATTTAGCACCTATTAATGATGTAATAGCTCCAAATCCGAACATTAAAGGTACTGTTCCTATACTAAAGAAGAACATTGACATAGCTCCCTGTCCTATACTACCAGTACCTAGAGCATAGAGCTGCATGGTTTGAAGGGGTCCACATGGCATAAATCCATTGAGAAGTCCTACAAGTAGCGGGGTCATAGGTCCAGACCCTTTATTAATTCCAAGACTTAGGCTCGGCATCTTAATTTTTATCCATCTAGGTAGGCGAAGGACTTTTAACATTTTAAGTCCTAAAGCAAACATGAAAACACCGGCAATTATGGCAACAATTCCTTTAAATTGACCGGAGGGTGAAATTACTCCACCTATTCCTCCAACAATCCCCCCAATTACTGTATATGAAATTACTCTGCCAGTGTTATATAAAAGTGAGGATTTGAATCTTTTGTTTTTATATTTTGGAGCTATACTTTGAGATAATGCCAAGCCACCGCACATTGCTATACAATGGATAGATGTGAGTAATCCTACAATAAATATTAGTCCATATCCCATACTATCTGTAACCTCTGGGATAAAATTAAATCCAATAGTATTTTGAATTAAATAAAATCCAGCGAATAGAAGAATCATTAATGGCAATACCGTTTTAAATGAGCTTTTAGCTTCTAATACTATTTCATAGCCTAGTCCTTCTATAGTATTTGTTAAGATTATTTTATCTACTTTATCTTCATCATATGTGATTTCAACCTTAGACTTTCCCATATTTGCTCTTGCTTTTTCAACTCCATCAATAATTAATAGAGCTGCTTCAATTCGTTTTTCACAGTTTCCACATACCATTCCATCAATGTTAAATGATATATTTCTGACCATACACTTGCCCCCTATGCCTATATGAGTTTCAAAAAAATTTTGAGATTTCATTTCCTTAATTTTATCATATGGTTAAATTATTTTCAAAACTTTTAGAATATTGTTAGAAGTATAGAAAAATCAATGAAAACTTTAACTTATACACATTAAAAATCCCTAGAATCAGTGGATGTTTTAATATGTACACTAATATAGTATATGTATAAATATCAAAAAGGGAGAGGCTCCCCACTTTATATATGGGAAGCCTTCTTTATTTACATTTATCTAAATAAGTTTTCTAAATCATTCATGAATCCTCTAGCTGGTCTACCTATGTTTATATCTTGGATCATATTTCTTAGTCTTGATACTTTATTAGGGTCTACGGTAACAACTACCTTTTTGATAGATGGATCTATGTTTCTAATCCTATTGGCACACTCTGTACGAAGTGCTGCTACATTTTGATTGTCTGCTCCGTCTGTGTCACATGCAACGTAAGCTGTATCTCCATTTTTAACTATTGTTGTGTCTTTAACACCGCTTATATTGTTACATGAGTTTTCCATTCGACTTACTTCATTGGAATTTGATGCAGTTTTTGATGCCATATTCATTCCCTGTGGTAGGTTATTGTATCCTCCAAATCTTCTTGACTCATTACCAGTATCAAAGAAACCATATAATCTGTTATTTGGAGTTGTATTTACTCCATAATCTGCGGCATTTCTTGGGTTATCTGTAACTCCATAGTTTGTATTATTGTTTCTTCCATTTCTTGTTGTATATCTATCGTTTTCCATATAGTACCTTGTACCGTATCTATCAGGTGTAGGTCTTTCTTGAGGTGCTGCACACCCCACTATAAAGGCTGATGCCATTAGCATTAAAGATAGAGCAAGAGTTATTGTTCTTAATTTATTATCTCTCACTAAAATTCTCCTTTCTGACTCTATTGTTGGTTACCTATATATAATGCAATGGCTTCTTTATATTTTCTTAATTCAAATTCATTTAATTCATTATGAATTGAAAGAACAAATATAAATTTGCGAGTGCATTATATTAAATTACATTTTTATTTTTTGTTCTTTTATATACAATTATCTGTTGTACTTTTTTGAATAGTTTCTATTATTTTCAAAGAAATTTTTTAAAAAAGTGTTGATTTTTTTTTGCATATGAATATAATTATATTAGAATATTCTAATATAGTTATATTTTTTTTAAATTAGGAGGTTTTTATGTCAAATTTATACTTTAATCTCACTTCATCTTTTTTAAAGGCTTTAGCTCATCCCACCCGCTTAAAGATCATAGAGAGGTTAGAGCAAGAGGATGAATTATGTGTTTGCCATATATATGAAGATCTTGATTTGGAGCAATCAAATGTATCACAGCATTTAAAGGTTTTAAGGAATCAAGGCATACTGGTTAGCAGAAAGGACGGGTTAAAGGTCATGTATAGTGTACGTCATAAGGAGGTATTTAAAATCATAGACCTTGTAAAGGCTGCCTTGTACAATCAATTGAAAGAAGATCAAAAGCATTTTAGACCATAAGGAGGTAAAGACTTGTTTAAAGCTATTGCAGACTTCATTGTAGAGAAAATTTTTGGCCTAGACCTTCATTCTAGAATAGGTGACAGTATCAATTTCTTTATATATGACACATTAAAAATTCTTTTTTTACTTAGTTTTATGATTTTTACTATTTCATATATTAGAAGCTATTTTCCACCAGAAAGGGTAAAAAAAATCCTAGCTAAGTTTGGTGGCTTTGGAGCCTATTTTATGGCTTCTATTTTAGGGGTTTTATCTCCTTTTTGTTCTTGCTCTACAGTCCCTATATTTATAGGCTTCGTAGAGTCGGGTATTCCGCTAGGTGTTACATTTACTTTTTTAGTCACTTCACCCATTGTTAATGAAATAGCCCTTGGATGGTTATTATCTTATTTTGGAGTCCAGACAGCTATTCTTTATACAGGAGCTGGGATGCTGATTGGGATTACCTCTGGAATAGTGATTGAAAAACTTAATCTATCACATTTAGTGGAGGCTTATGTATATCAGATTCATATGAAGGATACTGAAACTCCAGATATGGATGTAAGACAAAGGATTAATTTTGCAAAGGATGCAGTTAAAGATATTGTTAAAAGGGTTTGGATTTATATTGTAGTAGGTATTTCTATAGGTTCCTTAATACATGGATATGTTCCTAGAGATTTTCTAGTAAAATATGCTGGCCCAGATAATCCTTTTGCTGTATTTGTTGGTGTTATCTTGGGCATACCCCTTTATTCCAATGCTTTAGGTACTATACCAATTATCGAAGCTCTAATTGGCAAAGGAGTTGGAGTTGGAACTGCACTGTCCTTTATGATGTCAGTTGTCGCACTCTCCTTTCCATCTATGATTTTGCTTAAGCAGGTTATAAAACCAAAGCTGATTGCTGTATTTGTTTCTATAACGGGAGTAGGAATTATATTTGTAGGATATTTATTTAATATAATATTATAATTATCTTAAGAGAGGTTCTCTTGGGTCACGTTACACTTATGATAGTCGTATCTCTGGGGTTCGTTACATCGTTACAGTCTAAAGGGTAGATTTTGATGGTCGGTTACTATATAATGGTCATTACATGTAGATATTAGTATAGTTTAGAAAAAGTATATCCTCGTAACGGCAATATTTGTTATGAACTTAAAGAATATGATTTTTAAATTAATTTTAATCAAATGGGAGGTTTTTGTATGGAAATTAAAATTTTGGGCTCTGGATGTAAGAAATGTACTACTCTTTATGAATTTGCTAAGGAAGCTTCTGAGGAAATGGGAATAGATGCAAAAATAGAAAAGGTAACTGATTTTAAGGATATCCTTTCATACGGTGTAATGACAACTCCTGGTATCGTAATAGATGGAAATTTAAAGGCTTCCGGGAGACTTCCTTCAAAGGATGAGATTAAGAAATTTTTATCTGAAAGATATTAGTTGTAAGTTCTAAGTTGCAAGTTCTAAGTTCCAAGTTCCAAGCACTAGGGTCTTTCTAATAAGATATATTAACAAAACACGGGTCACAAAAATTGCTTTTGTGACCTTTCTTGTTGCTAAGGAGCTCAAACATTTTTTGCAAGAAATCTTATCGCTGAAACAAAATAAAATTAACTGCCAGAAGCAAAATGCAAATTATTACAAGTAAAATTTTTACCAGGTATCCACAGGCTTCTGTTCTTTCCCAAAAGCCTTATTAGACAGCCCCTAATACTTGCAACTTAGAACTTGGAACTTGGAACTTGGAGCTTGGAACTTGAAACTAAAGTACGTCGCTAGACGCCTTTGTCCATCTGAAAACCATAGAGAATGACCAAAATCTTGTACCTTGCACCTCGTACCTTGTATCTTTCACCTCACACCTCACACCTCGCACCAAAAATGCCTCAGGCATTTTTTAATACTTATCCTTAATCTTTCTCCAATTAGGATTTTCTTCTTTATGGAGGGCTTCCAATAAAATCTCAGCAGTTGTTATATTTGTAGCTACAGGGATTGAATGAACGTCACAAAGTCTTATAAGTGCTAGTATATCTGGCTCATGGGGCTGTGCTGTTAGGGGATCTCTTAAAAATATGACTAAGTCAATTTCATCACATGCAATCTTTGAACCTATTTGCTGATCCCCTCCAAGTGGTCCCGAAAGATATCTCTTTACTTCTAAATTTGTTTCTTCGTTGATGATTTTACCTGTGGTTCCAGTTGCACATAGCTTATGGTTTTTAAGCAGTTTTTTATATTTTTGAGTAAAGCTAACCATTTGTTTTTTCTTTTTATCATGGGCTATTAGTGCTATATTCAATATCATCTTCCTTTCTATTTATGCTTGACTTAGAAACTTAACTTTCTTTAAAGATTTTTCTAGCCAAAGATATTATTTCTATTTGGCTAATAGCTAATGGCTGACAGCTCACAGCAAAACCATTAAAAGTAAAACTTCTGGGTCAGACATCTATAAATAAACGACATTATCGCTTAAAATAATTTCTCAAAGAAAGCAATGGACTTTTTTACATTCTTTCTTTGAAATTTATTAAAACTTTAAGTTGTTTATCTCTCAAATATTTTCATAATCAATAATAAATATTTTATCAAATTAAAGGGATTAGCGAAAGTTAAATAGAAGTTAAATAGCAACTTATATAATTATAGTGATTCCAGTCAAAACTTTAATTTATACACATCAAAAATCACTAGAAACATCGGATATTTTAATATGTATAAATTAAGATTTACTATGGATTCTCTATACATAATTTTTCAAATAGTTTATTTATTGGAGTTGAAGATATTATGGAAAAAATTCAGGTTTCAGATGGAGTATTTCAATACTGCTTTAGCGGTGATGATTATACAAAGCTAGGATATAATATTTATGCTATTGTGGCTGATAGAAAAGCCCTATTAATAGACACTGCCTATCCTCCTCAAGCTAAAATGGTTAGAAAAGACCTAGAGGACAGTGGAATTACTGTATCTAAGGTAATCATATCACATTTTCATCCAGATCATGTCGCTGGGAGCTCAATATTTAATGACTGTGAAATAATTGGTAGTAAATACTATAAAGTTAATATAAATAATTGTAGAAGATGGTCTTCGCAGTACACTTATCTTGAGCCAAAAACCCTTATAAAGCATGAAGATGTACTTGAATTTGGGGAGTTTAAGCTCAAATTTCTTTATACTCCTGGACATAGCAATTGCAGTATTTCCACAATTATTAATAATAAATTTCTTCATGTTGGAGATTTACTTATGTTTTCTGATACTGGAAAGCCTTTATTGCCTATAGTTACTATTAATGGCAGCTTTTTTGAGCATATTTCAAGCCTTGAACTCATTAAAAATACAAATATTTATAATATTTTTTTATCCCACGGCAATAGATTAATAGGTAAAGAAAAAATCCAAAATGAAATAGATGATAAAATTTTTTATTTAAAAAAGCTCCAGGACTCAAAGGGTAATATAAGGCTTGAGGACTGTCTTCAAAGACCTCTAGACCATTATGATAGTATAGAATGGCATGAAACAAATTTGAAGTATTTTAAGAGGTTTTTTAGATAAAAGCAATTGATTCCCCCTGTTCTTTAAGCTTTTATTTTGAGACATATGGGTTTCCATCTATAAAAAATCTCCATTTAAAATCCTTTGCTTCCTCTGCATAATCTATATTTATTCTATTAGATATGCCTATCACAGATACTTTGTACCCATCATCTAATAGGTAAAGTTTATTTCCAGTTAAATCGTCTTTATAATTATTCTTTGTAATATTTAGAGCCCTGCATAGTTTCCCCGGACCATTTGACAGGTTTATTATCTGTCTTTTGTCTAAATCTTTATATGGTTTATTATACCTGTTGACTGATATTTCTTCTACTCCGCCTATTGGTTCTAGTGCCCTTATGAGGACTGCTGCACCTTCTCCTTCCTCCTCAGTTACTACATTCATGCAATAGTACATACCGTATATAAGGTAGATATAGGCGTGCCCGGGAGGCCCAAACATAACTTCTGTTCTTTTTGTACGCTTATTATTGTAGCAATGGCATGCTTTATCCACGGCTCCTACATATGCCTCGACCTCAACTATTCTGCCCATTAACTCTGCATCCCCAACTTTATGGACCAATATCTTTCCCAACAAGCCTTTGGCAACTTCAATAGTATCACCTTTATAGAAGCTTTTTGTTAGTTTTTTCATATTTCACTTCCTTTAATTTAAAATTTTTAATATATATTATACTATATAAAGCTAATAGAGAAAACTTAAACTAGCCTTTCTTAGTATAGTAAAAATCTCTTGGTCA
>JANQEZ010000390.1 GCA_028278115.1 Clostridia bacterium | reverse complement strand
TTCAATAAAAAAGTATCAAGAAATTACCTAAGATTCCAAACTATGGCTCTACACTATTTTAAGAATAATTATTATCTATAGAGTATAGCCAATTTAGCTAATAATAAAAGGGATTTTTTCTTTAATTTTAATCTCCTTTGCTGAAACAGTACATATATATGCATAAAACTCTACCCCTGCTTCAAATGCCTCTTTCACTGCATCGGCAAAGGCTGGGTCCATAGCTCTATTTGGAGTAAAGCTTTTAGCATCATCCCTTTGTATAATAAAAAAAACTGCACTTCTATATCCTTCTTCCTTTGCTTTAATGAGTTCATAGATATGACGTCTGCCTCTTTCAGTAGGTGCATCTGGGAATGTTGCAATGCCATTTTCCTTTACAAGTGTTGCACATTTGCACTCAATCAGTAGGTTTTCCCTCTCATTGATAAGGGCTATATCAAATCTGCTATTACCGTATCTAACTTCTCTTTTAATATAGTCATATTTCCCAAACCCTTCTAAAGAACATTCTCTAATAGCCCTCTCCAGAAGCAGATTTGGCATTTTAGAATCAATAAGCACTAATGACTTATCCTTGTATACCATAACCAAATCAAAACTCGTCTTCCTGTTTGGATTATCTACTCTCCGTACAATAACCTTTGCCCCAGCAATTAAGAGTTCCTTCATTCTGCCTGTATTAGCCACATGAACTTTATGAATTCCATCCTCAATCAACACATGGGCAATAAACCTATTTATTCTTTCAACAAATATTCCTTCCAGTAGCTCTCCTTTTATTTCGATATTCAAGATAAACCTCCCTGAAAAAGCATCCTGCGTTGCTTTTTGTGTTCTAAGCTCTAAGTTCAAGGTTCAAAGAATTAGGGTCATCTTTTAAAGTTCTTGATATAAGGAATATCCCTAGATTCTAGTTAAGATTTATCTGTTTTTATCCTTTATCATTAACGCCCTAGAATCATGACCCAAAACTTAGAACTTACAACTTTGAACTTATCACTTTAAACTTTCCCCTACTATTCCTTCTCTAACAGCTCCTCATATGCCTGAGCCACCATATCAATTTCCTTTTCATCCTCTACATAGCTAAGTACTTCTTCTCCATTTTCCTCGGTTACTTTGAAGACCAATCCCTCATCGGTATCTTCATCCAGTGGAAGCAATATTGCATATTCACTTTCATTAATCTCTAAAGTCACAATTACCTCAAATTCCGTTTCCTTATTGTTTTCATCTAATAGAGTTACTATGTTTTCTTTTTTCATATTATAATCACCTCATATATTTTTTAGATTACAGCTCACTGCTGAAAGCTGTCCACCATTATATATTTCCTCTATTTCTATCCATATACCCTTGCAGTATATATACTGCCGCCACCTTATCTATGACTTTTTTTCTTTTTTTCCTGCTGACATCGGCTGAGACAAGCATCCTTTCTGCAGCAACCGTCGTTAGTCGTTCATCTTGGTATACTATATCTATATCCACTTTTTCTTCCAGCTTCTTAACAAAGCTCAGAACCTTCTCTCCCTGTGGTCCTAAAGTACCATTCATATTCTTAGGGAGTCCAACCACTATCTTTTTTACATCCCTTTCAGAGATTAACTCTCTAATCCTATTTATTGCAGCCTTATTACTTGTTCTCATTATCGTCTCAACTCCCTGAGCCGTAAGTCCAAGCAAATCACTAACAGCAACCCCTATGGTCTTATCACCTACATCCAAACCCATTAATCGCATATTTTCCCTCTTTCTATGATAAGTAATTGTCTTTTATACTATTTTGATACAAAATTCTGGACAATAATTGCTGCAATAACCACAAAGTACACATTTCTCTCTATGGACAACTAATTTGTCTTCAACTATTTTCAGTGCTTTAGATTTGCAGGCATCTACACATGCACCACAGGTTTTACACCAAAAATCAATATGTAATCTCCTGTTTTCTCTGGACAATTTCTCTGAAATTTCTATAGGTATACTTTCCCCATTGAATCTTGCCACATTAGAAATAACCTCCTCAGCTCGCTGCATACCAACCGCTATGGAATCAAGGCAAGACAACTTAAAAACAAAATCGAAGCATTCATCTATTGTACTTAAAAGATTTCCACCACCAAGGGGCTTCATTCCATAAATCCCAATATTCTTTAGCTTAGCTAATTCTAATGCTTCTATCATATCATTGGCAGTTCCATCCATTATTCCAAGACCATTTTTATTTATCAGTGGATGGATTACATCAATCTCATCCATCTTGGCTGCAGCTTTAACAGCCGCAACGGTATGGGTAGATATTCCCACCCCTCTGATTATTCCCTTCTCCTTCATTCTTATAAAATATTCCAATGCTTCATAGTGCCCTTTAAGTGTATATTCATTTTCCTGTTCATGCAAGAGGAAAATATCAATATAATCCCTATCTATTTCCCTTAATGCTTCATATAAGCTTTCCTCAGCAGTTTCCTTAGAATATGCATAGGATTTTGAAGCAATTACTATATCCTTTTTAGAGCTCTGAGCTAAGGCTTTTTTTATATATGGATAGGTCCTGTAAAGCTGTGCTGTGTCTATGAAATTAACTCCCCTGTCCAAGGCTTCCCTTATAACCCTTGCACCATGAGCTAATGGCAGATTTGCTTGTAATGGTCCAATAGTCAAAGCCCCAAAGCAAAGCCTTGAGACTTTTATTCCACTTTTACCTAAAATATTATAATCCATAGCCTTTACCTTTCTATTGCTCGATTATCTAAAGAGCTTCATTTCTTATTTCATTAAATACTAGATACATCAAAGTCATAGCTAGAAATATTATTGCTGTGGCAGAGGCTACTACCCCTGAATCATTTACTAAAAATGATACAATACATGCAATCAAAATTCCTAGCAGGCCCTTTGACAAATAACTATATCTCTCAAATATTTTTTTTGCTACTCCAAAGGGTCTATAAAAGAGAACACCTAAAAAAATTAAAGAGGAGACTAGCACCTTACTCCATATGGTAGTACCAAATAATTTTATATTCATAGATATCTTTCTATTTATAATTGAATAGATTACATTTGGTCCCTCTCTGCTTATCTGTTTAATGGCGTTAGCTAAATGAGAGCTGCTTTTTACAAGATAAAGGTCTACTAATGATATAAATAAAACAAAGGCAAACACAGATGAAACAATATATATATAGTGATTAAACTTCAATCTAGAATTATATATTTTTAATGTAACGAAGGTGAATGCGAAGGTTGCCGCAATTGCTCCACCAACATTTGCTCCAAACTTTGGAAATCCTATGGCTATTGTAATCATAGTGAATAATATAATTGAATAGCCTCTATTTATCTTATATTTATCCAATATAGCAGTGGTGAAAACCATTGAAGCACCAATTAGTATACCCATAAATTCATTACCCAACCCATAATACCTTGCTCCGATAATAGGATCATATCCTAAAAAAGATATTTTAATTAATCCTGAGCCCGTTATAATATCTATGGTTAACAATAGACAGATTAATCCCGAGAGAAATATAATGCTGTCTATGGTTTCTTTTCTTATTAAAACGGCTATTAAGGTCAGTATTATTGTTATTATTATTATCTTTATTATTGCATCATAAAGATTCATGGGTCTAAAAATTGGTAAAATGAGTAAAGCTATTGGAATCGCCATATTGGAAAGCAGTAAATACTCTAGTAATTTATATAATTTAAGTCTTGGCTTTCTAATAAATTGGATTGTTAGAAACACCAAAAACGATACAATTATTTCATATATGGCAAAGGAAAACAATACATTTAATCTATTCTTATATAAAAATCCAGTTTGATTGTTTAAATCCCTTATATATGTAAATTTATTTTCTTTATCAAGTACATAAATTGGCTTCCCAGTAAATAAATTAATGTTACTGCTAAAAAACGAAGCTATATAGGGAGAGATATCTACATTCCCAATTATACCTTCCCTTCTGGTAGTATCTGAAGATAATATCCCATCTCTTACACCGCTGCCAGATATTATTACAGGACTAAGCCTTTTACCTGATTGAACAGCAGAGGAAGAATGACTTGGGCTTAAAATCATTATCCTCGTATTATTGGTATCTACTAAATTATAAACATTATTTATAAATAAATCCATATCCCATAGGATTTTTTCTCTAAGATTTGCATAAATTTCAGGGCTTAAATTTGCTTTGTATTTTTCAAGCCTATAAAGGTCGCCTAGCTCAAGAATCAAGAGCTCTGATTTTTTACTGAATTCCCTATACTTTGAAATCATCATATCGTAGTCAGTTTTTATACCATAGGGATAATTGGAAGCCTTAAGATTCATATCCTTTCCCACAGTGCCATAGTCAACTAGACCGTTTTCGTCCATCCCAATTAGAACACCTAATCGAACTTCTCTAGAATCAATATCAGAATTTCCTATGATGGATATTTTCTTGTCATTAATTTTCAAACTACTTCCTAAAGCTCCAATCACGGGGTTAAAATTGTTATCCCTATTTACTTCTTTTAATTTAGCAATATCTAAATTTGCTATTTCCTTTGAAGCTGTAGCATATCCATTTCTTCTTTCATAGACCTTTATGCTTTCATCGTCTAGATTTTGAGCTCTAGATGAAAAATAGCTAGCCTGTGCCCTAGCACCGCTTCCAATGGTAAGGGCTGAGCTATATTCGTTATTTGACCCATGACCTCTTGTATTCATAAGTCCCAAAGCCCCCTTTTCAGAAATTGATTTAGTAAAGACCATACTCTCAATATCATCAAAGGTGAGCTTGTCTATTAGAAAAACAATAAAATTTTCTTCTACAGCCTGAGAATAAGAGCAAAAAGAACTTATCCCAATCATAATAATTAGAAAACATAATGCCTTTGTTATTTTTTTCAATATTCTTCGCTCCTAATTCTGACCATCTAAGCCATTTCTCCTAGAGAATTTCAACCAAAAACCAAGGGCTTGATGTCCCTTGAGCTTTTATTTTAAGCTATCTATATTAGAAGCAAAGGAATTTTTAAGGTCTACGAATTAATCAGAGCAAAGGGATAACGACTTAAACTAAATAATCTTAATCAATTTCATCATCTAAATAAGCCTTTAAAAGCTCCTCAATAAGCTCATCTCTTTCGACCTTTCTAACTATGTTTCTTGCATTATTATAGCTCGTAATATAGGTTGGATCACCGGATAGCAGGTATCCAACAATTTGGTTTATAGGATTGTACCCTTTTTCCTTAAGTGCATTGTAAACACTGCTTAAAATAGTCTTAACTTCATTATCAATATCTTTTTCAACATTGTACCTCATAGTAAAATTGTTTTGTTTATCAGTCAAAATTCTCCCTCCCAATATTTATTTACTCTTTATTCTATTATTATACATCAAAGCTATAATTTACTACCACCTTTTTGTGAAGTTCTAAGTTCTAAGTTGTAAGTTCTATAGATTTGTGACTTAGAAACTTAACCTTTTATCGAAATATTTCGTAAGCCAAAACTACAATTCCCATTTGGCTAACAGCTAATGGCTGATAGCTCACAGCAAAAAAATTAAAAGTAAAATTTCTGGGTCACACATCTATTTAAAGGCGAAGGCTAATGCCTTCGCCTTTAAGCAGTAAAAAACTTTTACTTTATAAGCTCATATACCTTTGAAAGGGCTTCATTTATCTTGGAGGGGTCTTTACCACCGGCTTGAGCCATATTAGGTCTTCCACCGCCGCCTCCGCCAGTGATTTTTGCTACTTCTTTTATTACTTTACCTGCATGGGCCCCCTTTTTCACTGCGTCCTCTGAGGCCATTGAAACTAGGTTTACTTTTCCATCCTTATCACTTGCTAAAACTATTAAGCAAGATTCCAGCTTATCCTTTAGCCTATCCCCTAAATTTCTTAAGCTATCCATATCCATATTAGAAAGTTTATATGCTATAACGTTTATTCCATTTATTTCTTTCCTTGACTTCAAAATTTCATCCATAGACCCACTGGCTAATTTATTTTTAAGCATTTCATTTTCCTTCTGAAGTCTTTTCATTTCATCATTTATTGTTTCAATTTTTCCTTCAATGTCATTAATATTTGATTTTAATGCCAAGGATATTCCTTTAATTCTATTATCCATCTCAGTAATATATTTATATACTTCTTTACCTGTAATAGCCTCTATTCTTCTTACTCCGGCTGCTACACCTGCTTCACTTACTATCTTTAGCATTCCTATTTCACTTGAACTTAGCACATGGGTACCGCCGCACAGCTCCATACTATATTCTCCAATGCTTACGACCCTTACAGTCTCACCATATTTTTCACCAAATAAAGCAGCTGCCCCTGACTTTTTAGCATCCTCAATACTCATGTTTTTACTCTTAACATCAAGGACATCGAATATTTGTTTATTTACAAGCTTTTCAACCTTAGCAAGGTCTTTCTTAGTTACTGCTTCAAAATGAGTAAAGTCAAATCTAAGCTTCTCTGGAGTAACAAGGGAACCAGCTTGTTCAACATGACTACCAATTACTTCCTTCAAAGCTTTGTGTAATAGATGGGTAGCAGTATGGTTTCTAGCTGTATTCATTCTAGTATCCATATCTACTACAACCTTTACTTTTTCATCCTTTTTGAAGCTTCCACTTACCACTTTGCCCTTGTGGACTATGTGCTCATCTACACCCATTTTCACTCTATTGGAGTCGGTCACTTCAATTTTTGCATTTTCTTTGTAGATTACACCCTTGTCTCCGATCTGTCCTCCGCCTTCAGGGTATAATGGGGTAGATTCAAGCACTATACTTATTTCATCCCCTGCACTTACTTCATCAACCAGCTTTCCATCCTTTATCAGAGCTAATACCTCAGTATAAATGCTGAAATTATCATACCCAACAAAGTCAGACTTTGACTTTTCTCCAATAACTATCTGATGACCCTTCTCCCAGCCCAGCTCTTCCATATCCTTTCTAGCTGACCTAGCACGTTCTCTTTGCTTATCCATTTCACGGTTAAAACCTTCTATATCAACCTTTATATTTTCTTCTTCTAAGATTTCCTTAGTTAAATCCAGAGGAAAGCCAAAGGTATCGTAAAGTTTAAATGCATCTTCTCCCTGTAGAATATTCTTCTCAGATACCATTACCTTGTGAATATAATCCTTAAGCATTTCAATTCCCTGGTCTATAGTCTTTTGAAACTTTTCTTCCTCTACAGAAATTATTTTCTTTATATAGTCTTCTCTTTCAATAAGCTCCGGGTATGCCTCTCCGTATGATTCAAAAACCTTGTCACATAGTTTGGTTAAAAAGCTTCCATTAATACCGATTATTTTACCATGCCTTGCTGCCCTTCTCAGAAGCCTTCTAAGAACATAGCCCCTTCCTTCATTGCTAGGAAGTATTCCATCACTAACCATAAATGCTACTGCCTTTATATGGTCAGTTATAATCTTTATTGATATATCATCTTTGTCACTCTTACCGTATTCTTTTTTAGAAATTTCTAAAACTCCATTAAGTATATGTTTGATGGTATCAACGTCAAATATAGTGTCAACATCTTGCATTAAACAAGCTATCCTTTCAATTCCCATTCCCGTATCTATATTTGGGTTAGGAAGCTTGTGATAATTACCCTGTTCGTCCTTTTCAAATTGAGTAAATACAAGGTTCCAAAACTCTAAATACCTGTCACATTCACATCCCGGTTTACAATCCTCACTGCCGCAGCCATAGCTTTCTCCCCTATCAAAGTATATCTCTGAACATGGACCACATGGACCTGTTCCTATCTCCCAAAAGTTATCCTCTTTCCCCAATCTGACAATTCGATCCTTAGGTACTCCAATATCATTATGCCATATATCAAAGGCTTCATCATCTTCTAGATAAATAGATACCCAAAGCTTTTCAACTGGAAGCTTTAAATGCTCTATGCAAAATTCCCATCCCCATGCTATGGACTCTTTTTTAAAATAATCTCCAAATGAGAAATTTCCAAGCATTTCAAAAAACGTAGCATGTCTTGCTGTCTTACCTACATTTTCAATATCACCAGTACGAATACATTTTTGGCATGTAACCATCCTTTTTTCAGGAGGAACCTCGACACCCATAAAATATGGCTTAAGTGGAGCCATCCCTGCGTTTATTAATAAAAGGCTCTTATCCTTTTCTGGCACTAAAGAATAACTATGTCTAACATAATGATCCTTACTTCTAAAGAAATCTAAAAACCTCTTTCTTATTTCATTCAATCCCATTTTTTCCATTTTGATTCCTCCCTTGGGGTTATTAATGTTGTATTAATTGATTTTCTAAAAAATTTAAAAGGCAGGTGCATTCTCTTTGGTCAATTCCTTAGAGTCAGGTACATTCTCACTGGTCGATTCTAATATGTCGGTTGCAAGTTACATTCTCTTAAGTCATACCCTTGAGGTCGGTTACAAAAGACTTAAAAGAGCAGACCCTAAAATGTAACGGTCCTAAGAGATTGGACCCATTAGGTTGTAACTGACCTTATATGGAAACTTAAGAGAATGTAACGTTGTACCGGTCATTAAAATTGCAAATAAAAAAACTCCCCCCTACATACATAAGTATACAGGGACGAGAGTTTACCCGCGGTACCACCCTAGTTATTATCTTAGAAATATTTAAATATATCTAGGATAATCTCTTTAAGAGCACTATAACGTGTGCCAATCGTTGGCTTCTACATTATGCTGTTTAAGCACATTTCTCAAAGTCAATGCTCAGGAGCTGCTTCGGATATCCTTAATCGAAAACCTCTCAGCCTTGGATTTTCTCTCTTGGGATCAGGTGTAACCTACTACTCTCCGTCATAGCTAGTTTACTTTTTCTGTTGATTATACATAATATGTAGATATTTGTCAATCTATATTCATTATTATCCAAATCTTTATTTGAATAAAGCCTATGATATTATAAAGTTTCCCTAGTAAGGCTTAATTTATACATATAGATGTGGGATCGAGAAGCTTTACTTTCAATGTTTTGCTGTGAGCTGTCAGCCCTTAGCTATTAGCCAAATAGGCATTATAGTTTTGGCTAAGAAATATTTCAAAAAAAGGTTAAGCTTCTAAGTCACACATCTATATAATTCTTACCAGTCCTTTTCTCAGGATTTATCAAATAATTTTGGTAAAGATTCGTCATATGGTGGATAAGCTATACCCTTTTCAGTAATTATAGCTGTTATATATTCAGCATCGGTCACATCAAAGGCTGGGTTATAGGTTTTAATCCCTTCTGGTCCCATTGGCTTTTCATACCATGTTTTATATACTTCTTCACCGGGCCTCTGTTCTATGTGTATATCATCTCCGGTTTTAGTCTTTAAATCTATAGTCGATAGCGGTGCATGAACATAAAAAGGAATACCGTATTTCTTAGCAAGTATTGCAACTCCAGATGTTCCAATCTTATTTGCTGTATCTCCATTATATGCTACCCGGTCACATCCAACCACAACTGCATCTATCCAACCGTTTCTCATTACTATTGATGCCATATTGTCACATATAAGGGTAACATCTATACCGGCTTCATTTAACTCCCATGCTGTTAACCTTGCACCTTGGAGCAGGGGTCTTGTTTCGTCGGCAAATACTTTAAAATCATATCCCTTTTCAGCACCTAGATAAAGAGGAGCTAGAGCTGTACCATATTTAGCAGTTGCTACAGTACCGGCGTTACAATGGGTTAAGATTCCCATACCCGGCTCCAGTAGCGAAAGGGCGTATTCACCAATAGCTTTACAAACCTTTTCATCTTCATCCCTTATTGAATGTGCCTCTAACCTAAGACTTTCTTTTATATCACCTATGGTCTTATCTTTATTGCCTTTTAGGCAATCTTCCATTCTATCCAAGGCCCAGAAAAGGTTAACTGCAGTAGGTCTAGAGGAGGCGAGCCTCTCCTTTACCTTCATAAACTCCTTATAGAAGTCTTCATAATTTTCAGCTTTGCTATGCATTATTCCAATATAAGCTCCATAAGCTCCAGCAATACCTATAGCAGGTGCCCCTCTTACCTGAAGCTTATAGATTGCTTCCCAAACATCATCAACGGTCTTAAGCTCTAAATAATTAGTGTGGTTTGGAAGTACTGATTGGTCAAGAATAACAAGCTGACTTTTTTCCTCATCTAATCTAACTGATTGAAAATCCAGTACACTCTTTGACATTTTCTATACCTCCTCTAAAGATTTTTTTCAGTTTCTTTAATAATATTTATGAAATCCCTGCCGGTTTTCAATTCATTTCTTCTCATAATGAATTTTTTACTTAAGGTCATACAAAGCCTTTCAGCCCTCATACGTCTTTCTTCATCTTCAATTATTGTTATATCCTTAACGTGGGCAATTCCTACTATTCTTCTGATTCCTTCAAGCCCTGTAACTCCAGCAGTATCCCTTAATACAGTATTAAGGTAGTACTCCTTAAAACCCTTATATTTTGCAGTATATTCAGTAGCCCTCTTATCCCAAAGCTTTAAAAACTTCTCCTTGAATAGGTCAATTACCTTAGCTATGGTTTCTTCCAGCCAATTTTTCTGCTCGTCTTTTCCAAAGGCATCTGCATTGACCCATGCGAAGATTAAATTGGCAATAACATTTCCAATATCATATCCCATAGGACCATAAAATGCAAATTCTGGGTCTATGACTTTTGTAGAATCTTCTTTGATAAAAATAGAACCTGTATGAAGGTCTCCATGTATCAGTGACTGGGCATTATTCATAAACTCAAACTTTAATTTAGCGGTTTCAAGCTTTAGTGCCTCGTCTAAGTAGATATTTTCCTTTACCCAGGAAGCATTGGGCCTGAAAACATCGTTTCTATTATTTACATCGCTAAAGGGCTCTGTATATACAAGGTCCTCTGATATTTCACAAAGCTCTGGATTGATGAAGTTTTTAACAAATCCCTTTTTCTCCTTATGTTCCATACAAACATCCGAGGTTAAAAGTAATGTATTTACCATAAAGGTTGTTATATCATCGGCAAATTTTTTAAACTTTTTATGGTTAATCATTTCTGTTCTCATTATTACATGGTCAGATAAGTCCTCCATAGCAGTACAGTTCATGATTGGATCATAATTATATACCTTTGGAACCAGCTCCGCAGCAAGCTCTCTTTGAAATTTTAGTATTTCATATTCAATTCTATTGCGATCAGGCGATAGCTTGAATTCATCTGATATCCTTGCTACAGGACCTGATTGCTTGATTATAACGGACTTTTCTCTATTTACCGAGTCCACCTTAAAGATGTAGTTTAGGTTGCCGTCACCTATCTCTTTACAAGTAAGCTCCTCATCAGCCTCGAAAAAATCTAACCTTTCCTTGGCGTATTCTATGGCGTCGGCTTCTTCCATAGTAAAATACTTTTCAAATTTCATTATAACCCCTCCCCAAGTTTAAGCCTCTTTCTTATAATATGTTAAGCCCAATGCCAGTACTAGTACAGCTCCTTTGATGATATCCATTGAAATTAATTGCCAAATTCCTTATACCTTACCCCTTTAGAATCAATTCTTCTTAGAATCCTTAATTCCTCCTTTGAAGGTTCATCTAGAGTCGGTACATTCGTCTTAAGAATCTCAAATCCTGTTCTGGACTTAACCTCCTCAATAGTTGTATAGGGACTAATAGCTTCAAGGTAAAGCCTTTCGTTCTTATATCCAAATACACATAGGGGTGTAACTATCTTATAAATATTCCCTCTAGTGGTTATAAAGTCCACATCTTCTACAAAGGTTCTCTTATCGTGCTTTGTTCTCCATATTATTGCTTTTTTGACGGTTGGAATTAATACAGCACTGCCGGCTCCACCCGGAAGCCTTACCTTTGGTTTATTATAGCTGCCTATTACCGATGCGTTTACATTTCCCTTTACATCAAATTGAACACCACTTAAAAATGCCACATCTAAGCCACCACGCATTGATAGGTCGAAGACTTTCTCTAGTGGAAAAATCCCATCGGAATTTTCCCACAGCTCCTCCCCGGCTGAAGAATAATCTGATACTCTATATGCCTTAGAGCTTATGCCTCCTGGTATATTTAAAAGTACAGCCTCTGGAGCGTATAGAGCCTTGGCGAGCTTCATAGCCACCATTGGAAGCTGGGAGGAAACACCATGAAAGATTCTTTCTCCATTTTTTAACATCCTCGCTATAGTACAAACCATAAAATCTGCTGGGTGATGCTCTTTCTCAGCTTTAAAGCTAGAATACAAAAGTATTCACCCCCACACCTTTGTAATTATCCTGATTTTCATAATAGGATAGATAGCTTTTAATCATTTCCTGTGATCTATCTTGAGTAAAATCCTTAAGTATCTTATTATCAATATCATATAGGGTTGGACAACTACACGGGGCAGCTCCCTTCTTTGCAATTACGATTGTGTCAACTAAGAATCCAGGAATAGTTACATTTTGAGGCTGTCGGGAAAATCTCCCCTTGCTTACAATTTTCTCAGTAGTAAGTATTACTTTTTTTGAAGCCAAAGAAATTAATTCATCATCAAACCTTGGTCCATATATAGCAGCATTACCATCGGCATCACATTCATGAACATGTATTATTGCTATATCTGGCACTATGCTCTTTACAACTGTAATATTTTTTCCAGTAAAGGGGTCTGTCATTACTCTAAAATACTCGTTTTCCTTAATGAGTTCACTGCTTTTTAAACCCCTTACAGGCATAAAGCCAATCCCAGCCTTAGCGGCCCTTAAGGCACAAATAACTGTATAACATGCATGTTCATTTGCCTTTACTTTCCCATTTTCAACTGCCTTTCTATAATAATTTGCTAAACCATACTCTGTTTCATAGCTAACAAAGCCTGCATCCACAGTATCTACACAGCTTCCTCCACATAATAGGTCAATATCATGTCCCCCTGCTGTCTTAACTATTCTAAGATTCCTTTTATTACTTCTTACAATCTCCCTTATAAATGCCATTGGGGCCCTGTGCAGAACATTTCCCCCAATAGCGATAGTCATTCCATCCTTTATTAAATTAATAGCTTCCCTTAAGACTTTAATCTTAGTATTCATCGTATCATCACCTACTTCACGGTGTTTGCCGCCACATTAACAGCATCCCATACTCCTGAAAATGGCGGTGCATAGCATAAATCGGCCATTCCTAAATCCTCTGTAGTCATTCTTCCTTGAATGGCTATGGCAAGCATATCCACCCTTAGTACAGCCCCTTCTCTCCCTGCCATCTGGGCACCCAGTATCCTATGGGTTCTCTTTTCATATATGAGCTTTATGTATAGGTCCTCTTGACCTGGGTAGTATTCAGGATGATTATAGCTTTTTACGAAGGTTGTCCCAAAGTTTAGCTTAAGCTTTTCTGCTTCAGCTTCACTTAAGCCTGTCCTAGCCATTTCCATATCCAATACCTTTATAGCGGCACAGCCAATGGTCCCGACAAACTTTCTATGCTGACCTGTTAAGTTAATTCCTGCAATTCTTCCGCATTTATTAGCTGTGGTCCCTAAAGGTATATAATCATTTTCCTCTTTAATTAAATGGTATACCTGGGCACAATCACCGGCAGAATAAATATCAGGGATATTTGTTCTCATTTCTCTATCTACAACCACTGCTCCATTTTTAGCCAGTTCTATTCCCGATCCCTTTAGGAATGCAGTGGCAGGTTTAACTCCTATGGATAAGATAACCATGTCAGCTTCATACCTGCCCTTAGATGTCACTATGGACTCAACCCTGTCATTTCCTAAAATCTCCTTAAGTCCTTCATTTAAGTGCAGCTCAACATCGTGCTCCTTTAGCTCTTTTTCAGCTATATCAGATATTTCTTTATCAAATGTACTCAGTATTCTACTATCCAGCTCTAAAACCTTCACCTTTTTGCCCATTTCTACCATAGCTTCCGCTAATTCAATGCCGATATAACCGCCGCCAACTATTATTACATTCTCTATAAAATCATTTACTACTTCATCCCTTAGCCTTAGTCCATCCTCAAGGGTCTTCAATACATGGACTCCCTTCAAGCTGCTTCCCTTAAATCCGGGCATTATCGGCCTTGCTCCAGTTGAAATCATAAGCTTATCATAGCTGTCTAGAAAAACACTATTGGAGTCTAAATCTCTAACCATTATTGTTTTATCCTTGGGATTAACCTTAATCACTTCATGGCTGGTATAAGTATTGATACCAGCTCTTTTAAAATCTTCTTCTGCTTTAATTATCATTCTTCTATAGTCATCATTTGCACCTGAAACATAATAGGGCAGTCCGCACGCTCCATAGGATAGGTAGCTTCCCCTTTCATAAACCACTACCTGTGCATCAGGGCTCAATCTCTTTAATTTAGAAGCGGCAGACATCCCTGCAGCAACACCACCTATAACTATGACCTTCATTTTAGACCCCTCCATTAATCAAGTCCATAATAGCAGCTTGGGCATTTTTTAAAGACCTAGCTGGTTCTTCTTTTCCTGTGAAAGCTCTTTATATTTTTAAAGCTACACTTTCCTTCATATTTATCACTTTTTTTCTGGCTCCCTGTCAACTATACCTACTACCAGAGCATCAATAGGAGCATCTTTATCTAGTCCGCTCTTAACAGCGTAATCCCTTGCTACCAAAACCAGCTCACCAATTCCTGCACCCAGCTTATCGGCTGCAATAAAAGTATCCTTTTTATGACCATAATAGGGCTCAACTATCAGCAATTTGTACCCTACAAGCTTTTCATGCTTTCTGGTGGAAATTATTTTTCCCTTTACTTTTCCAAGCAGCACTAATCTCCCACCTCCATCTATTTAATGATTTCCAACATATCTCCGTTATTTATAAAGAATGCATTGGCATCATCTGTATCTATGTGAAAGTCAAGCTTATACCTAGAGCTTACACGTATGGTAACATTAGAAAGAACTCCACCCTTTCTACCTTCAACCTTAACTTCTACTCTTTGACCATCTTCAACTCCATAATTTTCAGCATCCTTAGGAGTCATATGGATATGTCTGTCAGGAATAATCACACCTTCCTTAAGAGTAATTCTGCCCTTAGGGCCCTCAAGGATTAATCCCGGTGTATTTTTTAAATCTCCTGAGCTTCTTACAAATGGTTTTATGCCAAGGAGTCTAGTCTCAGACTTTGAAAGCTCTACCTGTGTTCTATTTCTCAGAGGTCCCAATATCCTTACATTCTCGATTCTGTTTTTTTCTGATATTAAGGTTACCTTCTCATTTGAAGCAAACTGCCCAGGCTGTGAAATATTTCTATTAAATGTCAGCTCGTATCCCTTGCCAAACAAAGCATCTAAATCCTCTCTACAAAGGTGCAGATGTCTTGCTGATATGGAAACTGGAATCTTGCTGTAGTCCTGGAATAATAATCTGCTATATTTTAGCTCCTCCAATACAAGCTTTGTAATTTCCTTTTTAATTATATCTCTATCCATGCAATTCTACTTTTCCATTAAAGGTAATACTTTTTTAACATCCTCGGATGGCCTTGGAATCACATGTACTGCAATTATTTCGCCATATCTTTGAGCACTTTCAGCTCCAGCCTCTACAGCTGCCTTTACTGCACCTACATCCCCTTGTACTACAACGGTAATTAGTCCTGAACCTATTTTTTCAGTTCCTATAACCTTAACATCTGCTGCCTTTAACATAGTATCTGCTGCTTCAATTGCTGCTGTCAATCCTCTAGTTTCTATCATACCTAATGCTTCCATTATCTTTCTCTCCTCTCGTAATTCTTTATTATGGGATACTTCACTTTCCTTAGCTTCACTCATGACTATCTGCATCCTCCTTTTCACGAGGAATTATATAGTTTAAAATCTCTCTATGGGGTCTTGTTATTACGATAGCATTTTTTAAAGTATTTCTGTGCTTTCCAGCCCCCAGACTTTTTACCACTTCAATGGCATTTGTAACCTCTGAAATTCCTCCTCCAACAAAAAGAGTTACCAGCTTGCCTCCTAATGCCGATTCCTTGCTAATAAATTTAACATTAGAGGCTTTAATCATTTCGTCCAGCATTTCTAGAGCCACTGCAAAATATAATGTCTCTACAATACCTATTGCTTGAAATTTTTCCACACAAACACCTACTTAGCAAATGGTAAAATTTTAACAATATCGGCAGAAGGTTTTGGTATTACATGTACTGCAACAACTTCTCCTAACCTCTGAGCGCTATCTGCCCCTGCCTCAATGGCAGCTTTAACAGCTCCTACTTCCCCTTGAACCATTACAGAAACAAATCCAGAGCCGATTTTCTCTGAGCCTATTACCTCTACATTTGCAGCCTTAATCATTGCATCTGTTGCTTCAATCAAAGCAGTCAAGCCTTTAGTTTCAATAATTCCTAATGCACTCATTACATCTACCTCCATATCATCTATTTCTTTTTAACCTTACCCATATTAAGGAGCTGATCCATTCCATCAGCTTTTTTTGTTATACAGTGGGTAACTATATCCTCTTCATCAATGTATTTTAAAGCCACTTCTCTAACTATCTCTAAGGCATGTCTAACACTAGATAAGCTTCCCTCAAATTTCACCTGAAAAACGTTTGGAATCTTAGCTTTATCTCCTGCTCTAGGATTGTTACAGTCAATACCTAATATCCTTATGTCAGCACCTTTGCATGCCTTGTCCATAGCATCTAATGCTACGCTATATCCAAGAACCTCTAAGCACCCTATTGCCCCATCCTTCATTTTATTCACCTACACTATTCTAAATCCGCCCTCTGCGAGGACACATCGTCTCACCCTTGTAAAGGTTTTAGCAGATGTTATACCTTCCCCCGTTGGTCCTGCAATGGTAAAGGTAGTACTCCCTTCTCCCTTGTATCCTACTCCAGCTAAAGTTGGTGCATTTTTTACAAATATGGTTGTATTTACTGCTCTGGCAAACCTCGTCATATTGTCTACATTTCGTGAGAAAATTGAAGCAGTATGCCTATTTCCTCCTTCAGCCTTAACAGCCTTTTCTATTGCTTCTTCTATATTTTCACATCTTACTATGGGCATAATGGGCATCATCTGCTCTATAGTCACATAGGGATGCTCATTATCTACTTCACAAATAATCAGCTTCACATCGGGCTTATATATTCCAATAGCATTCAAAATTTTAGCTGCATCTTTACCTATCCAATCCTTATGGGCATGATATTTCTTTTTTTCTCCGATTATACAGCCTTTGGCTCCCTTTATATCATCCTCCACCAAGGTTAAATCCATTATACTATCAAGCTCATTTCTATTTGCCATATATCCTCCATTTTGAAGCATATAATAAATCAAGTCATCGGCTATGGAATTTACTGCAAAAACTTCCTTCTCAGCTATACATAGTATATTGTTGTCAAAGGATGCACCTTCAATTATAGACTTTGCAGCCAGCTCAACATCCGCAGTTTCATCTACAATAACAGGAGGATTACCCGCTCCTGCCCCTATTGTCTTCTTTCCTGAGCTTAGGAGACTTTTTACAAGTTTAGGGCCTCCAGTTCCAACCATCATACTAACCTTTGGACTTGCTGCAAGCTCATTTACTGTTTCTATAGTAGGATTCTTTATCATGGTAACAAGATTTTTAGGTCCCTTGGCCTTAATTATGGATTCATTTATCAAGTTTATTGTAAATGTGCTGGATTTTTTTGAAGATGGATGCACATTGAAGATCACGCTGTTTCCTGCTGCAATCATGGATATTGCATTATTTACTAAGGTTTCTACAGGGTTAGTGACTGGCGTTACTGCCCCTATGACACCGAAGGGAGCCATTTCCTCAATCATTAATCCATAATCCCCTGATACTGCATCTGTTTTTATGTCTTCAGTGCCTGGAGTTTTTAAGGCTGCCAGCTTTATTTTCAATACTTTATCCTCATATCTTCCCAGTTTAGTTTCTTCATAAACTAATTCAGCTATATTCTCAATATTATTAAGAATTTCTTCTCTTATGGATTGAATAATTGCAGCCCTATCCTCAATTTTATAATTAGTAACGAACTCAGCCTGAGCGTTATATGAGGTCTCAACAGCTTCTTCTACACTATTAAAAACCCCATTTAAGCCTTGCTGAAAATCTAGACTTTTCTTCTCGGCTTTAGGAATTGTATCTATCTTAGTGCCCTTTTCCAATTCAAAGGTGGATTCCAATCTGCTGAGTACCTGTTCAACTATCGCCTCAACATCTTTTTCAGTGACAAGCACATTCATTCTATCACCTACCTTTATCTAGCTTCAAAAGTATTCTTTGAGTCACCTTTGCTACGATTGATTCTATAATTTCATCCTTACCTACATCTTTAGTGGATTCTTCTTCCTTTGATTCCATACCTAGGCTTGAAGTTATTTCCTTCTGTGAACAAGTCGGAACTCCTCCTGTCTTTATTCCCATTTTTTCCCTAAGATTTATAAGTGTTCCAACTTGGTCACAGTTTAGCTCATTTGTTCCACCTATTATTTTTGATGTATACATAAGTATTGTGGCATAATGCTCTAATGTTTCTAATCTATGATATGCCTCCTCTAGGCTTTTGCCCCAGGTTAAAGCACCATGATTTGCCAAAAGCACTGCATTATGGTCCTTACAGTAGGGAGCTATAGAATCTGGGACCTCTTGAGTTCCAGGAGTTGCATAGGGTGCAATCGGCACTCTGCCCAGGAGTACAACTGCTTCTGAAAGCAGGGGCCGGTCAAGCTCAATGCCTGCTATGGCAAAGGAAGTTGCAACTTGAGGATGTGCATGGGTGACAGCCATTACCTCATCATTCTCCTCGTAAACCCTTAGATGCATCTTCATTTCAGATGAAGGCTTTAGTCTACCTGAAATCCTTTCTCCCTTAAGATTTACTTTAACAAGCATATCGGGAGTCATAAATCCCTTTGAAACTCCTGTTGGAGTGCATATTATGGCATTTAAGCCAACCCTGACAGATATATTTCCATCGTTTGACGCTACAAAATTTCTATCATACATCCTCTTTCCTATTTCACAAATCATCTTCTTGGCTGCGAATTCTGACATATATTTCTGTCTCTGGTAATGATACATTCTACACCTCCCCTTGGATAAAGTAATAATTTTGTCATAATTTGCATCTTGTTATATTAATATTATCCAATATTTTACTTGTTTTGTAAAGTATTTATTTGTTTTTTATTTGTTTATTTTTGTATATTTTTGTTTTCGGAAAAATCAATAAACTATCTGCTATTGCTGTACAAATTGGTGTTTTTATATTAAAATATATAAATATGATGTACAAAGATAGTTTAAAAACCATATTAAATCCACATAATCACAAAAGACAACCCTTTCAATATAGGTTATTCTTATTATAATTATAGGAGGAAGCACTATGCTTGCTATCACAAGAAAAAATAAAATCAAAGAAATTATTATCGAAAAGAAAAGTGTGACTGTATCTGAGCTATCATCTTTTTTTAATGTGACTGAAGAAACCATCAGAAGAGATCTTCAACAGCTTGAGAAGGAGGGTTTTCTGAAAAAGATATACGGGGGAGCTTATATAGATGAGTCTGTTCAAAGCGATGTCTCTGTAAATCTTAGGGAAAATATATTAGTTAAAGATAAAGAAATCATAGCAAAGGAATGTGTACCCTTTATAAAGGATGGGGATTCAATTTTTCTTGATGCCTCAACAACATCCTTTTATATAGCTACAAAGATAACTAAAAAAAACATAACAGTTATAACTAACTCCTTAAAAATTGCCACCAAGCTATCGAATTCCAACAATATCAAGCTGTTATTAATAGGTGGAATATATGACAGACACTCAATGTCATTTTTAGGTGCCAGCGTACAGCAGGACATGAGGCGTTATTTTGTGGATAAAGCTTTTATTTCCTGTCGTTCAGTCCATATGAAGTTTGGAATTACAGACTCAAATGACCAACAAGCCGAGATTAGAAAAATTGCAATTGAACATTCAAATCAAACCTTCTTAGTTGTTGACCATACTAAGCTTGACAAGACATCTTTCTCTCTCATTTCTCCTATTTCAGCAGTAAATACTATGGTGGTTAATAGACCCTTATCTCAGGAATGGATAGAATTATTGGATGGGCAGGGAATACAGCTTATTCAGCCAGAAAAATAATGTATAGCTTAAAGCTGACTTAACTTTTTCATAAATATAAGGATATTAAGATAGGGATATCCTTTCTATACCCATATTAATTCAAATAGAAGGATATCCCTATCCCATACTTATGGATATAGGCTTTTATAATTTAATATTTCCAAAGAAAAAGTAGTACGCTTTTAGGTTGATAATTATGCAATTTTCTCAATTAAATCTTGACCATGATTTTTACTATATGCTTTAAAACAATTTTTATACTTGCTGCTATTGGAACAGAAAAGAGAAGTCCTGCAATGCCAAATAACTCTCCGCCAATTAGAAGTGCAATAATTACAAAAACAGGATGAAGTCCAACACTATCGCCAACTATCTTCGGCTGTAAAATAGCACTTTCTACCTGTTGAATTCCAAAAAAAGCTATGCTCACCCACAATGCCTTTATAGGCTCATCTAAAAATGCAATAATTACCGCTGGTATTGCACCAATTATTGGTCCAAAGTATGGTATTACATTACCAAGCCCAGCAATGGCTCCAATTATTAAAGCAAATTCCACCTTTAATATAAAGAGCACAACAATGCTTATTACGCCAACCATTGCCGCAACCAATAATTGTCCTCTGATAAAGTTATTTAAAAGCTTATTAATATCCTTAAATATACTTCTCAATTCATTTCTACTTGTTTTAGGAACCGATAACAATATCTTTCTTCTGAAAAAGCTTGTATCCTTCAAAAAGTAGAAGGTATATATGGGAACTAGAACTATTCCAACTATATTTGAAAAAATATTCAAGCCCTTTTCCGTAATATTTTTAAAAAAATCCATTATGTAGACCTGGGTATTGTTTAGATATTCTCTTAAAGCCACATCTATTCCAATGAATTCTCTAGGAAGACTATTCACACTATTTAAGTATTTTGTATATATGTTATTGGAGAATTCAATAGCTTCATTTGCATATTTGGGCAAAGATTCTGCAAATTCCATTACCTCTCTTGACATCTTGGGAATAATGGTTATGGAAAGTGCAATTATAAAAATACTTATTACAACGTAGATTATAATGACGCTCCACATCCTCGATAGATTAAATTCAGTTAGTTTATTTACTAAGGGATTTATAAGGTAGGCAAATACTACTGCCCAAAGTATTGGTATTAGTATCGAAATCAATAATCCTCGAAAGGTTATTATGATCCATACCATTAATGAAGCCAATATAAATAACGTTATTATTAAATTATTCTTTCTACTAAGCTTAAGCTTCTTTCTATAGGCTACATAATTATTCCCTATATTTATTAGATAGTAAATTGTGAATATCAATAAAAAGAAAAATAATACATTTACCCCTACCTTAGACAGTGAATGAAAGAGATTCATTCCATTTGTATCTATATCAATATATAAAGCTGAATAACATATATATGCCTTCATTTGAAATCACCACATAATAATTTTTTTAATATTAAATCTTTAAAATGCAGAAGCAGCTATAAAAAGCTGCTTCTCATTAATTTCATAGCCAAAGTACAATGAATTACTAAAAGCTAAATGCAAGCTATTACCAGTTAAATCTTGGTAAAGGTTTTAACGTATCATCAGACGCTTTTGTTTTTACCTAAGAGCCAAGAGCTGAGAGCTAAGAGCCGACTAAGCGTCGTCAGACGCTCTTGTCCTTGCACCTTATCTAAACATATCCATTGCACCCATAGCTCTTGATGCACCTCTAACCATTCTTGCTCCTTTTCTCATCATTCTACGTCTTTGTCTTGGTGTACTTCTGTTTAGGGCATACATACCTGCTGTAACACCTAATAAACCTCCTGCTATCATACCACTCATGAATCTATTGTTATTCATAATTTTTACACTCCCTTTTTATGTTTTTTGTGGAAAACTATTAGTATACTTTTTTTATTTTTCTCATATATCATTATTTTGTGATAAATTTAATGTTCTAATTCAAGTAATTTTTTCAAACCGCCAATATTTTTTAATATGCTCTTCTTTGAACTCTTGGAAATAACAAATCTCTGCTTATCAAAATAAATCGGTCCATGAATTGGTAAAATTTCAACACCATTGTATATATCATCTACAATTCCATTAGTCAGGATAAAGCCCAGTATATTGCCGCTTTTTTCTTCAAAAATAACATCTTGGATAAATCCAAATAAGTTTTCTTCTTCTCCAATGACTTCAATGCCTAATATACTTTCATTTTTCTTTATATTTCTTTTATTAAAATCAATGCTCTTTAACTGTGAAATGTTTTTTCTAAATTTTATAATAACTTTATTTCTGCTTATCTCATATATGTTATTAAAATCAATAACTCTAGTATGGTGAATTACGCTGCCATAATCAATTATCAAACCAATCAATTTCCGTGCATTCAAGTCTAAAATAGCATCCTTAACCTCTCCCTCAAACTTTCTATTATCTCCACAGATTATTTTAAACCCAATTATATCACTTACCTTAAGCATATTAATCACCCCAAATCTTTTCGGTCATTTCTCTTAGGTTCGCTACACGCTTCACGCTCGTCGCTACTCGGAAAAGATGGCTAAAGTGCATTCTGCACTTTGTAAAGAGAAGCATAAAAATTGATGATATTTTAATGTGAAATAAAATAAAATTCTTTCCAAAATACATTTTTTCTTTACAAAAAATACTCGCTAAATATATTTTTTCTAACAAACAAAAAAATAATGCACAAATAAGTGCATTATCTAATCATTGAGCCTTTGTATCTTTTTCCAATTTCTTAATACCATAATACCCATATATTTTCAAACTCTTAAGCTAATATAGATTCTCTATGTCTTTTAATGTTTTAATGTTTTAATGTCTTAATGTTTTAAT
>JANQEZ010000364.1 GCA_028278115.1 Clostridia bacterium | reverse complement strand
TCATTTGAGTGATTTTTATGAATCTGTTTTAACCTACAAAATATAAGAAAAACAGGTTCATAGCATAAGCGAAAAGGAAATATCAAATACCCCCGGCGGCGTGAACTAGCACAAGGGGTTAATTATGCTAAACCTAATATCTTTCTAGCCTCATCTGTTGTTGCTATTTCCCTTCCAAGCTCATTCGCTATTCTTACTACCCTCTTTACAAGTAATTCGTTTGTCGCTAAACTGCCGTCGGTCATTTTTAAAACATCCTCTAAGCCTGTTCTTACATGTCCACCTAATAATATAGACATTGTTATTATTTGAACCTGGGAATATCCTATGCCGCATACAGACCATGTTGAGCCAGGAGGCAGACTATCCACCATGAACATTAAATTTTTAGGTGTTCCAGGTATTGACCCCGGCACATTCATTACAAGGTTAAAGTGTAAAGGCCCCTTTAATATACCCTTCTTTAGAAATTTAACTGCATTATGGATCATTGCAACATCAAAGGCTTCGATTTCAGGCTTTATATTATTATCATACATTTTCTTAGCTAAAGCTCTTATTAGCTGCGGTGAATTTGCATTAACACTAGAAGCAAAATTAGATGAACCCGTTGCCAGACTTGCCATTTCCACATTCAAGTCAAGCATCTGACCACGCCAGTCTACCGTATTTTCACCACCCCTAGCACCAGTAGAAAGCTGCTTTATAATATCTATTTTCTCTTCATCTAATCTATCTATAACCCCTTTAAATAGATTCCTATCACTTGTAGGCTTTAAATTCTCATCCCTAACATGTATGTGGGCAATGGATGCTCCTAGTTTTTGACATTTTTTAATATCTTCAACAATCTCCTGAGTAGTCAAAGGTGAATGGGGATTTAATTCCTTAGTCGGAACATTTCCCGTAGGTGCAATGGTTATTATTAGTTTTTCCATATCTATTCCCCTTTCAGTTTATATAGCCCTCATTTAATAAAGCATAACTTTCTAAAAAGCAAATATTATAGACTTTGGCTGGCTGCTTCTTATGACTGATAGCTAACTGCAAAGACATATAAGTTAAATTTAGAATTATAGAATCTCATTTAAACCTCTTTACAGGTTTTCTTAATACCAGCTTCTAACGCCTTAAATAGTAAATCTATTTCTTGAGAAGTGATATTGATTGGAGGAGCAATTAGTATATGGTCACCTCTAATTCCATCTGCAGAACCGCCGCCTGGGTATATCACTAAACCCTCTTCAAGACAATTATTCATTATTCTATTCTTAAGACCAACACTTGCTTCAAAGGGCTCTTTAGTCAATTTATCCTTAACAAACTCAATTCCTATCATTAAGCCTTTTCCTCTGATTTCTCCTACTATTGGATACTCATAAAGCTTCTGAAGCTTTTCCATCAAGTATTCACCTTGAGTAGCTGCGTTTTCCACATATCCCTCCCTTTCCATTATCTCTATAACCTTATGGGCTATCCCGCAGGATAATGGATTACCGGCATATGTGTGACCGTGGACGAAGTGTCCTGAGCCTTCTACCATTATTGTATTAAATATTTTATCATTGGCTATTGCTGCCCCCATGGGTGTATATCCACAGCTCATACCCTTTGCACAGGTAACAATATCCGGAACAACATCGAAGTGCTCTATAGCAAATTTCTTTCCTGTTCTACCAAAGCCAGCCATAACTTCATCAACTATCAGTAAAATATCGTATTTCTCACAAATTTCTCTAACCATTTTAAAATAGATTTTATCTGGATGTACTCCTGGAGCTGCCGAGCCCACTACGGGCTCTGTAATGAAGGCGGCTATATTATCAGCTCCTTGTCTCAATATTTCAGTCTCTAGAGCCTTTGCTGCTGCAATACTGGTTTCTTCTAAGGTTTTGGCTCCCCAGGGATTTCTATAATGGTAAAACTGAGGAATTTTAGGAAAATTAATTAGCATTGGATCATATATTTTCCTTCTACCTGTAATACCCGTCATAGAAAGAGAACCCATTGTATTTCCATGAAATGAATTCCACTTTGATATTACCTTCCACTTAGTAGTTTTATTTCCATCCCTCTCAACAAAATACTGCCTAGCCATCTTTATTGCTGTCTCTGTGGATTCTGAGCCTCCCGATACAAAGTACACATGATTTAAATCCCCTGGAGCCCACTTTGCTACCATTTCAGCACACTTTTCTATTGAGTCAACAGTCCATCTTGAAAGATGAGTAAATGCTATTCTTTCCATATGCTCCTTTGTGAACTCAGCAACCTCTTTATTTCCATGACCTATATTTGCTACAGCGGAGCCTGAACAACCATCAATATATTTCTTTCCGTCTTCATCTATTAGGTATATTCCTTCTCCCTTTTCTATTTTAGGATAACGCCAGTTTTGATTTCTATAAAAAACATGATTTTTTGGTGCTTTATTTAGGCTCATCATCATTCCCTCCATTCTTATTATTAAAGCATCATAAATCTGCTTACAACATAAAACAAAAAATCCAGCACAAACACGAATTGCTCCCACAAGAGAATTCATAT
>JANQEZ010000225.1 GCA_028278115.1 Clostridia bacterium | reverse complement strand
TATGAAAAGTTCTATCTGCCTTTGATCTCTTTCGTCTAAATGACTAAATCTAGTTAAGAACCCATTTAGCTCTTGATTTACGATTGTTTTACTATATTTATCTAATTCCTTTATAACGGGAAATACAGGCAAACAATTATACCAGTTTTCAAACTTTATACAGTCTTCAATTATTATTTGTGAGGCTGTCTTTGCTGCCTCTATTCTCGACTTAAAGTTTTCATCTGCTACATTTTTCAGTTCATCTAGCTCGTAGAGAGAAACTCTTGGGATATTTTTTATCTCTGGTTCCACATCTCTAGGCAGTGCTATATCTATGATACATATTTCATTATCTCCGTCGTAATTTTCTTTAAATCTATCCTCTTTTAAAACAAAATGAGGTGCACTCGTTGAACAGACCACAATGTCTATATAGGAAATCATCTTGTACCTATCCTTAAAATCCACAACACCCACTTCTTTATATCTTTTAGATAGGTCTACAGCATGACCCTTAGTTCGATTTGTAACGTATATTTCCTTTACTCCTTTATATATTAAGTTCTCTATTGCAATTCTACTCATCTTCCCCACGCCAATTACTAATACTTTTTTATTTTTTATATTTTTATATTTTTTCTCCATGAATTTTATTGCTATTGTACTTATTGAAAGGGATTGCTGAGACATTTGTGTCTGACGTTTTATCTTTTTTGCGGTCGTAACGGCTTCACGAAATAGTTTGTTCAACATGGAGCCTGTACATTTCCTATTCATTGAGTATTCATATGAATCCTTTAGCTGTCCTAGAATTTGATCTTCACCAATAACTAAGGAGTCTAGTCCGGCTGCTAGATTAAAAACATGCTTAACTGCATCATCAGAGGAAAATGAAGTAAAATAACATTCTAGGCTGCTAGTGTCTAGGTTAAAAAAGCTTTTGTAAAACCTTTTAAGCTCATATATGCCCTTGTCTATATCACTGACTACTGCAATTATTTCACTCCTATTACAGGTAGAAATAATTACGAGTTCATTTATATAATGGTTTTTCACCAATTTTCCATAGGCATCTTCCTTTTGATTTTCTGTAAAGGAAACCTTTTCTCTTATGTGGATTGGGGTTTTTTTATAGTTTAATCCCACTACAATAATATCCATTTAAACCACACCTTCTTCAACAATAGCTATTGTAATTCCATTGTACTTGGTTTTACCTAAAACAACTCTGCCTTCATTTGATGTTAGAAAGGCTGCAGGCTCTGCTACAGCACCAACCCCAATAGTTTTTTTTACAAAGCTCGATGTTTCAAAATCCTTTTCAATCTTCTGAACATCATGTCTTTCCACTATGCGAAGGGGAACTTCGTAGTAGTTAGCAGCTTCTATTATTCCTATTTCATCCTTTTTGACATCAATGGTTGCCAGATGCTTTATACTTAGTTGACTTTTATTTATCTTATCTAAAGAGGTTTTTATGGCTTTAATAATCTCTTCCTTAGATTTTCTTTTTCTACATCCGATACCTATAACGAGGTTTCGAGGTCTTAAAACCACAGTATCAATTCCACCGTAAGGGATTTCTTTTTCATTAGTTATAATTATAAGCCCCTTTAGTTCTCCTATATCTTCTTTTTTTTTAAGGACTGTTATATTATTTGGCAATTGTATGTTTAATTTATCTCTACCTATAATACCTACTTTTTCACCATTGACTATATGGGCTGTTATCTTAGTTGCTTCTCCAAGCTTTTCAATATCTAAATTCAGCTTTATTGCCAAAGTATCTACTGCTATAGAATCTGTTACATCACTGGCTGTGGTTATAACTGGGTTACTTTTTAGTTTCTTTGCTATATCTACGGTGATTTCATTTGCTCTGCCAAGATGCCCCGACAGTAATGAAATAACATTCTGTCCCCTTTCATCTATAACTATAATTGCTGGGTCCTTGGCTTTATGCTGCAAAATTGGAGCAATGGACCTTACAACGATACCTGCAGCCATGATAAATATTAAGCATTTGTACTCATGGAATATTTCTTTTGTTAAGTACTTTATCCCATTATCAATTTGTCTAATTCTACAGCCCTCTACATTAAATTTTTTATTTATAAAAAGAACAGAATCCTTGTATTCTTCTAAGAGTTTAAGTCCCAGCTCCATACCACCCCTTGTAAGGGTGATGATTGCTCTAGTCACTTTTTGCCCTTCTATACTCATGGCTGAAGTTTTTATCGTAGAGTTTTGAAAGCTCATATTCATCACCTAAAAAATCTCCCACTAGTATTTGTGCAGTCTTAGTAATACCTTCGTCTTTAACCTTTTCTGCTATATCTCCTAAAGTCCCAATAAGAATTTTTTGATCCTCCCATGATGCTTTCTGAATGACTGCAACGGGAGTATTAACTGTATAGCTGGTCAGCAGCCTCTCTACCAGCTTATCAATCATATGCACCGAAAGGAAAAGGCACATGGTTGCCCTATGCTTAGCTAATGACTCTATGCTCTCCTTTTCTGGTACAGGGGTTCTTCCTTCCATTCTTGTTAATATAACGGTTTGTGTAACTCCCGGCAGGGTAAACCCCTTTTTAATTGCTGCTGCTGAAGCTACAAAGGAGCTTACTCCAGGAATCACTTCGTATTCTATTTCCTTTTCATCTAGAGCATCCATCTGCTCTCTTATTGCCCCATATATGCTGGGGTCCCCTGTATGTACCCTGGCAATTACCTTTCCACCCTTTATTCCTTTTTCCATAACTTCAATCACTTCATCCAATGTCATGGAGGCACTATTATATACCTTGGCAGATTCCTTTTTCCTATCTATAACTTCTCTATTGACAAGTGACCCCGCATAGATTATTATATCTGCCTCTTTTATTCTCTTTGCTCCCTTTACAGTGATTAAGTCCGGGTCACCGGGACCAGCACCTATAAAATATACCTTCACTAGCAATCGCCTCTTTTCTTGTTTTAGGTAGTTTTTAAGGTTCGTTACAGCGTTACGACCTTTAAAAGTATCCTTTAGGTCTGTTAGTAACAAGCTTATTAGATACGACCACAAGAAATGTAACGTTGTAACAGACCCTAGAGATACGCCATAAAGAGTGAAACGGTCCCAGTTAGGTCTGACCTAAAAGCTTGCAACTTTATTTTTTTCCACTAATAATATATATAGGATTTAATCCTTCCATTAATGTATATCTACCGAGATTCTTGCCTTTGGCTACCATAAGTGATGTAATATCGACCTCAGAGTAATCTAGCTCCTTTAATAATTTTATTGACTCATATAAGGTTTCTATGGTTATTGCATTTATAACTGCTATTCCTTCTTTACTTAGTTTTTCCTTACAAAGTCTTAGAATCTCTCTAAGCTTCCCCCCGCTGCCTCCTATAAAGGCTCTATCAAAGGCTTCTATATTTTCAAGCTCCTCATCTGCATTGCCATGAATAATATTAATATTTTCTATATTGAATTTTTCAGC
>JANQEZ010000315.1 GCA_028278115.1 Clostridia bacterium | reverse complement strand
ACTCCTTGGAAAGAGTATAGATGAGATAGTAAAATCCGACAAGGAGCAGATTAAAGAAAAGGTTGCAGCCATTCATGAAGGCATCAGTGTATATAAAAGCCCTGAGGATTTGCAGGTCCTTACTAAGCTCAAGGATTTATGTATTAAACATAATTTATACTCAGATATCGCAAAGATGCAGAGAAACCTTGCTATGTACCATTTTCATAGAAACGATATTTCTAAGGCTACGGGTTTAATGGAGTCGGCTATTGACACTATAAATAATTCTAAGTATTTGATTAAGTGGAAATCTGAGCTTGGACTTATGTATTTTTATAAATGCGAATACAAAGAGTCTAAGAGATTGTATGATGAGGTTGGTGAGTTGTTAAGCGGTAATGATAATATTGATGACGATACAAGGTTTTTACATTATTATCGCTATGGGATACTACAAAATAATACAAATCATCCTGCCTTAGCTGAAAAACTCTTTGAGAAGTCTTTAGAATATGCTAAAACAAACCTATACAAGGGAAATGCTATGATGAATATAGGAATTAGTTTGGAAAAACGAAAAAAGTATAAAAAATCTATTGAATGCTACCGTAAAGCCTTGGATTTTTGTGAAACAGACTTAAACAAAAGTCTGCTTTTCAATAATTTAGCAGTAGTATACAGATCTTTAAAAGAATATGAAAAAGCACTTTATTATGTTAAATTATCTCTTAGCTGTATCAATGAGGAAAACTTATCATATATGTTTGTATATTACCAGACTTATCTAGAAATTCTTATTGACAAAGGAGATGTGGGAGAAGCCATAGATAAGTTAATAGAACTAATTAATAAAGCTGAGGATAAATTTGTTTATAAAAAATTCATTATTGATGGCATTAATATTATAATCGAATATGGGTGGACTAGCGGGAATATAAATATATTAAAAGATATAGATGAACTAATTTATAAATTAATTAAAGGCAAGTCTTCAGATAGTAAGGAATACGTTCAAGAATTAAAAACTTGTCTTGGAAATATTAGATTTTATACAAAAGAAATAGAAAAGCATCTTCTATAATAAAAGGAGGACTTTAAAAATGAAAAAGAAAATTATAACACTAATGTTAACTTTATCAATAATATTTTCCATGTCAGCGGGTGTTTTTGCTGGTAATCACGATAACCCAATGATAAATTCTATAATCCCACCGTTTGGTATAACGATACTAGATAAGTAGTTGGTTTTATATTTTAAATTTATTTATAGAGAACTTATGTTGAAAATTAATATATACATTAAAATCTTTGGGTTAATTTCAAAGTTTGCAATGATGTATAAATTAACTATTAACCTAAGTTCTCTATATGCATTTTTCTAATAAAAGAGTGATACTTATTAAAGATGAATCGCTTTTTTAACTTTTTTCTATAATTATCATTATCCATCTGTAGTATTTTTTCTATTTTACTCCACTTTTTATTGAAGATTGTCATATAAAAAAATAAAAAGCCAAAGGCATCAAATCCCTTGACTCTTTATATTTACCTATTCCTTAAGATTCACTTTCAAGGCTTTTGCTATTAGCAGTCAGCATTTAGCCCAACCACTATTAACCTACTTCAACTCTATCTTCAACTAAGCTTATATTTATATGAGAACCCTCTGTGAATTTCTTCAAAAGATATTTTTCAGCAATTTCATCTTCAATATATTTCTGGATAGTCCTTCTCAGCGGCCTTGCTCCATATTTTTCGTCGTATCCTTCCTTTAATAAAAATTCCTTTACTTCATCTGAAACTTCTAGGGTCATACCCTTTTCAGTAATTTCCTGAGCTACTTCTTTAAGCATAAGCTCTAGGATTTGACGAAGCTCTTTCTTTTCAAGCTTTGTAAATACTATGGTTTCATCGACTCTATTGAGAAATTCTGGTCTGAAAATCTCCTTTAGTGCATCATTTACACGGTTTTCTAAAACCATATAGCTATCCTTTGTGAAACCAATTCCATTGGACTTAAATTTTGTTCCCGCATTAGATGTCATTATAATCACTGTATTTTCAAAGAAAACTGTTCTCCCTTGACTATCGGTAAGTCTTCCATCTTCAAGAATTTGAAGCAGCATATTAAATACATCCTGATGGGCCTTTTCAATTTCATCTAAAAGAATTACTGAATATGGCTTTCTCCTTACTTTTTCTGTTAATTGCCCGCCTTGGTCATAGCCCACATATCCCGGAGGCGCTCCAATTAGCTTAGAAACAGTATGTTTTTCCATGTACTCCGACATATCTATACGAATCATGGCTTCTTCGGAGCCAAAAAGCTCTTCAGCCAGGGATTTAACCAGCTCTGTTTTTCCCACTCCAGTAGGACCAACGAATATAAAGGAGGATGGCTTTTTCTTTTTCCTAAAGCCTGAGCGATTACGTCTAATTGCTCTAGCTAAGCTTTCAACTGCTTTATGCTGTCCAACTATTCTTCTATGAAGTCTATCCTCAAGACTTAAAAGCTTTTCAGCTTCTTCTTCTGTGATTTTTTGTACTGGTATCTTTGTCCAAGACTCAATAACAAAGGCTATATCTTCTACTGTTATCTGAACTTCACTATTTTCTTCTATTTTTTCAATCTTTTTCTTAAGATTTATTTCCTTCATTTTATACTCAGCAGCTTTTTGATAATCATTCCTGATGGCGGCTTCTTCTTTTCCACCCTTTATGCTTCCAAGCTCCTCTTTTAAGGACTCGAGTTCAACTAGCCCTTGATTTTTCAAATTGGCCCTTGAACCAGCTTCGTCAATTACATCTATAGCTTTATCGGGTAAATATCTATCGGTGATATATCTCCTAGATAATTTTACTGCTGCCTCTATAACTTCTTTGGATATTTTAACTCTATGGTATTCTTCGTAATAATCCTTTATACCTTCCAGAATCTCTATTGAATCCTCCATAGTGGGTTCTTCAACTAGTACAGGTTGGAATCTTCTTTCCAGAGCGGCATCCTTTTCAATATGTTTTCTATATTCTTCAAGGGTAGTAGCTCCAATTACTTGTATTTCTCCCCTGGCTAGGGCAGGCTTAAGGATGTTAGCAGCATTCATAACTCCACCGTGTACTTCTCCAGCCCCCATAATATTATGGACTTCATCAATCACCAGAATTATATTTCCACATTCCTTTGCTTCCTTTAGTATTGCCTTCATTCGCCCTTCAAACTGTCCTCTAAACTGCGTCCCTGCTACAATTGCAGTTAAATCTAAAAGGTATATTTCCGAATTATATAATTTTGCTGGCACCTGTTTTTCAGCTATCCTTACTGCCAAGCCTTCGGCAATGGCTGTTTTTCCAACGCCGGGTTCACCAATAAGTATAGGATTATTTTTGGTTCGCCTGTTTAGTATCTGAACTACTCTATCTATCTCCCTATGTCTTCCTACGATTTTATCTACCTCATTATTTTTTGCTCTTTCCGTCAGGTTTGTACCATAGGTTTCTAGATGCTTTCTTTTCTTTTTAGCCCTTTTACTTTGTTTGTTATCCTCTGCCTCATCCTTTGCATTTGCAGGTTCTTCTTTATTCTCGGGTGTGTTTTCCTTATCCTCCACATCGTCTGATTGGGGCATTACGCCATTTAGAAAGTTCATAAACATATTCTTATCGTCCATATCCTCTGTATCCATATCCTGAAACATGCCATTCATTTGTTCGGTCAAATTATCGACATCTTCCCTTGACATGCCTGTCTGCTGCATTAATTGATCTATCACTGGAATACCCATTTTCTTGGCACAATCTATACATAAACCATTCATCTCAGTTTTTCCATGTTCAATTTTAGTGGTAAAAATAATCGCTACATTTTTTTTGCAATCGGAACAAAGTTTCATGTAAATCATCTCCATATTTTAAAGTGTGCATATTTTTTTATGTGTATAAACCCATTATATTATAAATATACCCTATATAACATTTTTTATATGCCTATTATTTACAGTTGTGATTACAGTATAGCATATTTTGAGAATATTTTTTAATTAATTAAGGAAATTACATATATATACATGATATATTATGTAATTTCCTTAATTTCAGATTGTTGACAAAGTCAACAAGATGACAGGCTTCCCCGAAATCCGAAGTTCGAGGCGTGCTGAAAGTGAGAGGACGCAGCGTATAAAGAAATACGTAAGAGTTCTCACCTTTAGCAACAACGAAGAAATT
>JANQEZ010000306.1 GCA_028278115.1 Clostridia bacterium | reverse complement strand
AGTACTACTATATATCCAATAATATTTGCTTCATCATCAAGGCTAAATTCCCTCACCCTTATTGGAGAAATAATCAGGCAGCTTGACTCTCCAATTTTTTCTAAAATATCACTCTCTATATATTTTAAGCCTGCCTCCCCTGTGTACTCATAGATGATTTCTTCACTATGTACTTCACTCCAAGCCTCATTTCTTTCAAGGTTCAAGCCTTCAATATCACAACCACTTGCTTTAACGATGGAAAACCTATCATCATCCCTTAGGGCTATAAAGGCTTTTTCTATATTAAATCCTATATTTAGGGTTTTCATTACTTTACTACATAATTCTATAGGGTCTAAGCTATTGTTTATACCCTTTAGCAGCTTATTTAGTTTGTTTAGCACATTATACTTTTTCTCTATAGTTTTTTTCTGTTCATTTATAGTCTTAAATAATCTTGCATTGGTGATGGATATGTATATTGTGGAGGATAAACTTTCGATAAGCTCAAACATAAGCTTATTATATTCTCTATCATTTACAGGATTACTAATTGTAACAAAACCCAATATCTTTTCCTTTACAATTAGGATTATATATTCTGTATCAAATTTCTGAAATTCCTCCCAGTTCTTAAATATCTTACTGATAATATCTTTATCCTTTTCAATATGCAGTATTACATTTCCTCTAGTATAGGTAATTTCATTGAGCTTAAATTCCACATGCTGACGCTGAAAGGTAAATATGTCACGATAGCCCTTTATTACAATTCTATCCCTTATTTCATCATAGAGTCCAAAGGTAGTAATTTTACTACAGGTTACTTCACCAATGATATCTGTACACAATGTATATAATGTGTTTATATTCAATTCCGATAATAATGTTTTGGCGGTTTGATTTATAAAAAACAGATTGTATATCTGAAGATCCAATTCTTTATTCTTAGACTCTAGCTCCTTTAGCATGGTTCTGGATTCTAAGGATTTATTAACAAGCTTCATTAATGCACTGGCTATTGTATAATCGTCTTCATTGAACTTTCCAATAACCTTCCCCTTTGAGATTATAAAGCCTATTACTCTATCCCTTTCAATTAATGGGATCATCAGACTTGGATTAAATATCTCAATTTCGTCCTTGGTAAAATATTCTTCAAAGTCTGATTTTATAATATCTCCATGAAATAATGCTAAATTATTGAGTTTTTCCATACCTTCAATAATGTATTCTTTAACATCATAATTTTGCTTAGCTTTCATAATAAAACTATCATTTTCCTTTAAAAATAAAGCTGAGGAATACAAGGTAAGTATCTCATTTGAAAAGTCAAATGCATATTTTATTATCTGCTTTGATCTAAAGCTTTGAGTAAAAAAATTTATTGCATATAGCAATGCTTCGTGTCTATATAGCTTGTCATTGACATGTCCTTGAGTCATTTCTCTTCCTCCTATTGCAATCCTTAGCTTTTAAAGTTCTTCATCAAAATGCAGCTCTCTCCCTTGTGCAAAAAATGTTCCGCTTATTAGATGATTTATTCTTTTTCGTATTGCCTTTATTTGAATCTGTGTCTCAGGAAAAGCACCCTTAAAGACTGATATCTGACCTTCACCCTTTGATTCTAGAGTTTGTTGCAAAATTAACCTCTTTTTATCGAGCTCTGCAATTTCCTCCATTATCTCCTCATACTTCTTTAACTGTAGGTTATAATCATGAATGTATTCCTGAGTTTCATTTATAGAAAAATTTAAGGTATATATATCAATCTCTGTTTTCAGATTTTCTGCATACTTTAGTAGGTTTTTATACTTTTTAAGCAGTTCTTGAAACTCTTTTTTTACAGTCAATCTGTCGAATCCATCTACATGGATTTCTGTCTTTTTCTCGTATTTGTTCCCTACAACCCCTGCCACCATTTGAGTCTCAGCATTTATTTTTCCTCCAATGACTCGGCCATTCTTACTATCTAAAAGAACTCTTTGGGCCTTTAGCTCTGAATCCATTGAATAAAAGCCGATATCTATTTTCCCACCGGCAATTATTTCTGCTTCATTGCAGTACTTTGTATAAACATCCTGTTTTGCTTCAACGATGGTGATTCCTTTTCCATTCACTCCACCCTTTATATAGATACTGCCCTCTAAAGATACTATTTTGCCAGTAGCACCGATTCCCATAACGCTCAAAATTGATATATCATTCTTTGCAGTTACAGAAAATCCATCCTTAACTGTCCCTTTAACTGTTATAAATCCATTAAAGTTTAAATTTCCCGTTGAGTAATCAACGTCACCATGTATTATCAAGTGATTATCTACCTTGACTTTTCCATTTTCAATTGTAACTGCTCCATCGCATTTAGCTCTAAGTACATATTTTCCATCTTCCATTACTTCCTCAACGGTATGGGTATCATACCTTAAAAGCTTGTCCTTTCCCTTCTTGGCAGGAACAATTTTTCCATTTACAGTTTTTCCATCCTGTCCATTGGTAGCAGGAATTTTTTCTCCAAGCCATTCTCCCTTTTTTACCACATCTATAAGATTTAGGTCATAAAAGTCTGCTCTGCCGTCTTTCCTTATCTCTGGTCTTTTTTCAGAAATTTCATACAGCTCTATTATTGCGTCCTCTCCTTTAATTGGTAGAACTCCTTTAGCAATAAGAAGCTCTTTTGCAGGTATAATTTCTCCATAAAGCACATCATTGATTATACCTTCATTGACTTTCTGCTGATTTAAGACCATAATAGTTCTTGTGACAACTTCCCTTTTATTTTCCTTTATGTAATCTTCATCTATATTGAATCTTACTTTGCATTCCATCTCGTCACTTGAGATGATGATTTCTATTTCTGGTCTAAGGCTTCCAATCTCCACTTCATATTCATTACAATTTTCAAATGCTTTTTTAAGATTTAGAAATTTAGTAAAGTTAAGGCGTGGAACTTGGTTTAAAATATTATTGAAATCCTTTATATCAAAGCCTTTTTTTTCTACTTTAATATATACTTTATCGTCTCGTTCTGTAATTTTTAAAAATTCATTTTCAAATAATATCATTAAGGTCACCTTACCTCTATGGTATTTTAGTAATGGGCATTATTATCATTTTATAAAATTTAGATTATGTTCATATTAAAGCTATGTGAACTTTCAATTTTTCTATCTTTTATTTTTTAGAAATAATTATTTTATACGCTTAAAGAATTTATCAAAGCACTCTGTATTGAAGGTGTTAATAGATGAGGATGCTGCAAAGGTTAATAAATAAAATATTTCCCAAAGAATGCAAAAACGCCCATTATTTCAGCAATATTTATCTTGAGTTGTAATGCAGTATGACTAAATAATATTTTGACGGTATTGCTATAATTATATGTTGCAGTAAGTTTTTTTAGAATGCTTATTATACAATTTCTTTATTTAACAAATTTTCTCAATTTTCAGGAATATATATATTTTTTTTAGGCATAATAAAGTTTGAAATAAAGACTATTTTATGGAGGGATTAATGATGCAAAAAAATGCTAGACAACATGTACAGGACGTATCTAATCAACTTCAAACTTGCAAGAATAGTTTAACTCAAGCAATGAGTACTGTAGAAAAGCAACAAAATCGACAAAAGATTCAGAACACTCTAGATGCTGTAAATAATGCCATCCAAACAGTAAACACTACTCTTTCAACTTATCAAGAATAACTTAAAAAGATGAGGTCATATCCTCATCTTCTTTTTTATTATATTTATATTTTTTAGAGAATTATAGCTTCTTAAAATTATTTTAACATTTCAGCTATTATTTTGCCATAGGAAAAGTAAGAATTAGTTTAAATTCTCATCTACAATAATCGACAATTCTCTATTTTGAAAAATCTATGTTCTTTCTATTTTATTACCAAAATAATTAGTTCCCCAGACTCCAGATAAGATCATACTGGCTCCAACTATCTGGTACCAGAAAAATGGCTCATTTCTTATTAAAACCCCGGCAATAATGGAAGTAACACTGGAAAGATTGGCAAAAACTGCTGACCTAGAAGCTTCAATCTTAGACAAGGTATAATTTACCAAAAAGAAGGCTATAACCGATGATAGTATTCCTAGATATAATACAGCTGAAACCACTTTTAAGTTTGATAAAGGCATAAAGTAATTTACGATCTTCCCTGCAATCAAATGCTGTATTATAGCCATGGCATTAAAGGTTATTGCACCAATCCACATCATTGCAAAGGTGATCTCTACAGGTGTAAAATCCGTTGAGTACTTCCGAGATAATATATTAAATATTGATGCACATAATACTGCCAACAGAAGTACAATTGTTCCAATGATATTTGATCCTATTTCATTGCTCTTCATTACTATAATAAATATCGCACCTGAAACAGATAAGGCTACAAAAAATACCTGTATCTTGCTTGGAAATTCTTTTAAGAATATAACTGCCAATATTGTTACTATAACAGGTATTAATGCTATCATCATACCAGCTTCTGAAGAGTTTGTCAGTTTTATACCATAAATCTCAAAAATGAAATAAGTTACAGGCTGTGCTAAAGCAATTGCAATAAGCTTACGAATTTCTTTTCCTTTATAGTCAACCTTAATAACCTTAGCCATCTTTAAAATAGATAGCAGCATTGCCGCCATTCCGAATCTAAAGCCTAGTAAATGGAATGGTTCAACCTCCGATAAAGCCTCCTTGGTAAATAAGAAAGAAAAGCCAAATATAAGTGCCATCCCTGTACCGGCTAAGTATGGTAAATATTTTTCCTTTGTTGTCATAGTTTTACCTTCCTTTTATTTATATAGTTCCACTAAATAATTCTACAACAAACGACTATAACAGGCAATTGATTTATATTATTATTTTATGGAAGTAGGTCTGACTCCACATCTCATAAACTTATTATCAGCTCCATTATTTATATAAATCATACTTTTCAATATATTTTCTAACCTCCTCCGGTACTAAATATCGTATACTCTTGCCTCGCTTTCTTAGGTTTCTTACGTAGGTAGAGCTATTGTCGTTCCTAATCTTTTCTTTTACCTCTATAATATTATCTTTATATTTATTTAGCAAATCGTCATTTTTAACTATTTCAGAAACACTGTCTCCATTTCTAGAAATACTCATTATTTTAAAATCCCTGACTATTTCCTCTGCTCCCTGCCATGTAAATACTTCTTTTAAATTGTCTGTACCCATTAAGAAATGAATATTGTCTCCAGGGTTTTGTTCTTTTAATATCTTTAATGTATCAATTGTGTATAGACGCTTATTTTGATACGAAGCATCGACTTCTATTGTAGATACTTCAAACTTCATATTGTTTATGCAGGTGGCCTTAAGCATATCAACCCTCATAGCAGCATCTAAAAGTTCATTTTTTATATATACATTTCCCACTGGAAGAAATAGCATCATGTCGACATCATATTCATTTACAATTTGTTCTGCTACCTGCAAGTGGGCATTTGTAACTGGGTTAAATGCTCCACCAAATACAACTATTGATTTCATTTCTTAAAGTCCTCCTGATGTTTTATTCATAGGTTATTTTATCTTCCGATTTATCAATTAATAGCTATTTACATCATAATGTTAGGACTATATTTTGTCAACTCTCGTGAAATACAGTGCTTCATGGGATAAATTGTAAAAAAATACAAATCTCAGTTTTTTTATCACAACATATGGTATTACTAAGGAGGTCTTTATCTGACCTCCTTAATTTTAACTTTTTTCAATTTTCTTTACTACAATCAATATAGAATCATCGTCTTCAAATTCCCTATAGCTTTCTATTAAAAGCAATTCAAAGCCCTTACTGAATTTTTCCTTAAGCTCATCTTCTAAATAATACTGGCTCAGCATTCCTCCATGATACTCAGCTTCATTACCCTTCCAAAAGGTGTGAAATAGTATGCCATTTTCATTTAACACCTTCCATTGACCTTGAATAGACATATCAAGCTCTTGCTTTGTCAAATGAGGTAAGACCTTATTAGAATAAATACAATCAAAGCTTCTGTCAGTATCCATCATCACCGCATCCATTATAAGTACGTCTGCCTCAGGATTCTTTTTCTTGTAGATATCAATAAAGTGTAGGTATTTATCAGAACCCGTAACATGAAAATTTTCCATCAATAATTTAAAGTCGTTTCCCGGTCCCATACCAAGCTCTAGGACTGTACTGTGCTTTTTTAGATAGAGTTTAAGCTTTGATATCAATTCTGTTGCAAAGCAATCCTTTGCCATCTCAATATAGCTCTCTACATTTTTTAAATCATCATAATAATCCATAATTTCCTACCTTATCATATTTTGTATATATATTTGTATATATAAATGTTTCATTCCTTATATCATTTGTGTTTTAATGAAATGAATTATCGGTTTAACTATTTGATTATCTTTAGTATAACCCTAGTATATGAATAAGCAAAGCTAAGACTTAAGATAGATTTGGTTATCTATACATAATGTTATTTAATAGCAAACCAGCATATTTTATCTTTCTATATACCCTAACCTTTAACAGTTTATTCCCTTTACAAATCTCAAAGGAACTGATTTGCTAAGTTAGATATTTTATTGTAAAGGTAAAGGAGTTGGACTCACCTTTAATCCTTTTTAATTATAATAATTTAAAACAATAAAAGTCTTTCCTATTTTTTATGGCATATACTTGAATAAAAGTAAAAAAAATGATATGCTTTCCAAGTACATAATTATTCCTCATTTATATCAAGTAAACCTTTGTACTGATTTCCAATGACTGTATCTGTTGATAGTATATTAGTCAAGTGGAAAAGGTTTTCTATGTAAATGATATTTAATTCATTAATTATGTACCTATAACAAAGAGAATGAATTATATTATTAATTAAGGGGGGATTACTTAGCATATATTTTTATCACTAAAATTGTATATTTTTTAACAAATTTGATTTTAAGCAAGAAACTTTTTAATTACAAGTTCAATATTCATTATATTGAACTAATACAAAAAAGAAAAGGGGTTTGTTTATGAAAAAATTAGGTTTGCTTTCTAGGCTCATTATTGCTATCATACTTGGAATCATCATAGGTAGCATAACACCAAAGGGTTTTATTCAGATATTTGTAACTTTTAGTAATATCTTTGGCAGCTTCTTAGGATTTGCTATCCCTCTCATTATTATAGGCTTCATTGCTCCAGGTATAGGGGAATTGGGAAAAGGAGCAGGAAAACTACTAGCTTTAACAGCAGGAATAGCATACTTGTCTACAGTAGTATCTGGTACTGTAGCCTATTTTACAAGTTTTACAGTATTGCCAAGAATGTTAGATTTAAATAGCTTATCATTAAATCTCAATAATCCTGGTGAAGCTCTACTTAAGCCATTTTTTGAAATAAAAATACCACCTGTTATGGGAGTTATGACTGCACTTACAATTGCCTTTATATTAGGGCTTGGAATAGCAGTAACAAAGGGTAATGTCATAAAGAAGTTTATGACAGAATTCCAAGGAATTATTGAATTGGTAATATCAAAGGTTATTATACCACTACTTCCCCTTCATATATTAGGTATATTCGCCAATATGACCTATGCAGGTGAAGTTGTAACTATAGTTTCTGTTTTTGCTAGGGTTTTCATAATGATCGTTCTAATACATATTGCTATTATCATTATTCAGTACCTTATTGCAGGTACTCTGACAGCTTCTAACCCATTTAAATTAATTAGAACTATGATTCCAGCATATTTTACAGCCATCGGAACTCAATCCTCTGCTGCCACCATTCCTGTCACATTAAAGCAGACGAGATTGAACGGTGTAGATGATGGCATATCAGAATTCGTTATTCCTCTTTGTGCAACTATACATTTATCGGGAAGTACTATTACCCTTACAAGCTGTGCTATGGCTGTAATGATGTTAAATGGTATGGCTACTCCTTTTGCCAGCATATTTCCCTTTATCTTGATGCTTGGGGTTACAATGGTTGCAGCTCCTGGAGTACCAGGGGGAGCTATTATGGCAGCCCTTGGACTTTTAGAAACAATGCTTAACTTTTCACCTACACTAACTTCTTTAATGATTACTTTATATCTGGCACAAGACAGCTTCGGAACAGCTTGTAATGTAACAGGTGATGGTGCTATAGCTGTTATGATAAACAAGATATCTGGTAAAAATTTAAAGTCAAAGGACGAGGTTTCAGCATAAAATTTAAGTATTTTTATAAAAAAAGTTCTAAAATATAATTTCTTTTATTTTAAAGTTGAATCCCTATAAAAACCTTCCTTTATTTTATAGGGATTCAGTTCTTTTTATATCCTATATTTCTATTAATTTATAGTCCAAACTACCAAAGCCTATTTTCTTTGCGTGCTCTAGACTTGTTCTTCCTTTATCGAACAAAGCCTCATTTTCATTTTTTTGTAAAATATCTAGACATGCTGTATCTACAGCCACGGGGTCCATAGATACAAATACCCCTACATCCTTGGCAATAGTGTCCATTTGCTGGCCTATACAATCACATTCCTCTGTTACATTTGTAAGAAAATTTATATAGATATGTCTTTTATTTAAACTGGCACCATATGCATATTCTGTAACCTTTTCTCTGAAGTTTTCAGCATTCCAATCATTGCTTATTGCTCTTGTTGGACAAACTGCAATACATCCAGCACAACCTATACATTTATCTGGTGATATAATGGCATAATTTTCAATGTGAATGGCGTCTACATCACATTTATCTATACAGATTCCACAGGATATACACTTTTTACCCTTTACCGATGGTTTTAACTTTGCGTGCTGTGCCATCTTTCCACTTCTTGATGCAAAGCCCATTGCCAATTGCTTTAAGGCTCCACCAAATCCCGCCATACCATGACCTTTAAAGTGAGAAGTAACTAGTATCTGGTCGTATTCATCATAGGCCTTACCCAGTTTTACTTTGTCAAAATACTCCTTGTTTATCTCAACTTCATAAACCTCTTCACCACTATTTCCATCGGCAATTATTATAGGTATCTGAGTGAAGCCATGTTCTTTTGCAAGTTTAATATGACTCTCCTTAGTGGTTCTAGACCCTCTATAGAGGACATTGGTTTCTATATAGCTGGTATCAATATTCCTATACTTTAAGGAATCAATTAAACCATTATAGCTCTTTGGAGGAATATGGGTTGAGTTTCCTTTTTCTCCAAAATGTACTTTAATAGGTATTTTCTTTTCAAGCTTTAAATTTTCGTGTTTTACTATATACTCAAAAAGCTCCTTAGCTAATCCGCTTAAAGTTTTAGGGTCGTTTCCTTCATACTTCTTATAATAAACATTACTCATCTGCATTCCTCCTATTTATATCACTGTTTTATTTTATCATATCTAATATATAATATGTGGAGATAATACTATATCTTAATTTTAAGATATATGGATATAGGCTTTTATAATTCAATATTTCAAAGAAAAAATGTACAAGCATTCATTGTTTTCTTTGAAAAATTAACTAAGGTTTAAAAGCGTTTATCTTTATATCAGGTTATAAACCTTCATCCTAAATTTTCCAATTACTTAAAAAAATCTTTAACTCATTTGCTATTTATTACATAACATGATATTATATAACAATAGATGATAAATTTTGCACATCAAGATAGATAATAGCACACTTGTCGAAAGGCAAGGTCGCAAAGCTATGGGTCTAAGGGAAAATTCTTTCTATGACAGCCAGGTTGCCTAATTCATGTGTGTGTTTACATGGCAACTATGTTTATAGTTGTCTTTTTCAAGACCATTTTCTCAAGAAAGATTATGGTAAAATATGTAAAAACGTTCCGAGTTTTTATATATTCGTATTTGTTACCTATAATAGTTTTATTGTGATTGTGAATAACAGCTTGAAAAAGGAGGGTAAATTAAATTGGATTTTGTACAGACAAAAAAAGCAGAAATACCTGATATTACTCTTAACTTAGAATCACCGTCCCAATTGAATCTAGAGTATGCTGAATTAAGTTTAGCAGACAAAGAATTAGTCTTAGATGCTGCCGAATGTCTAGCAGAAACATTTTCTGGATTAGATTTAGCGGGAAGAAAGATTTTTGAACCCATGGTTGAAGCATGTGGATTGTCTAGAGAAGATATGTTTGAATTTATTTTAGAATATCTCAAAAACTCAGTTGATGATGGTTTATCCTTTGTTGCCAAGGATAGAGAAACCAATAGAGTAGTTGCTGTAGTTGCATGTGAGAATTTTAATCCAGATGAAGAAGCTCCTTGCTTTGAAGGAAATTTGGAACCTATAAACCATATAATTGAATTTCTTGGAGAGCTTGATGAGAGATTTATTAAGACTATTGAGCTAAAAACCGGCAGCAAGGCTAAAAAAAATGAGTATGTTCATGCATTTATGGCAGGTGCAAGATTAGGTAAGTTTAAGAGCTATGTTGTAGCTGAGCTTGTAAAAATAATAATGTCTAAGGCACAAGAAAATGCTTATAAAGGCATTTTTGCAGAGGCAACAAATATTAGGTCTGCTAAAGTACTTACAGATTACCACGATTTCCACTTAATTTATGATACATATAATAAGCCTATAATAAAGCAATATTCAACTGTTGAAATTTTCAAAAAAATACCAGAAAAAATAGCAGTAGATTGCAGGATTTTATATAAACCTCTAGAGCCTCAATTCGATATTTAGAATCTAAATAAAAATACATAATCTAAACTTTAATAGCTTAAGCAAATTGCACATAGCTATAAAATATAAAAGGGAGGAATTAGAATGTATAAAATTGAAGCTGATTCAACAAAAAAAGTATTTAAAGTAACAGCATCAGGAATGTTCAAATTGGATGAGGCCCATGCCTTTGTGGATGAACTTGCAAGAAAAATAAAGACTATTGATCCTAAAAAGTATACATTAATTATTAACGCCAAGGATCAAAAGCCTTCAGGAGCAGATGTAGTACCTGTACAGGAAAAAGCAATCAAAATTTATTTAGATACTCCTTTTATAAAGAGATATTCTATTGTTATGGACTCATTCATTACAACACAGCAGATTAAGAGAATCGGTAAAAATGAGCTATTAGATAATTTCATATTTATACAAAATGAAAGTGAAGCATTATAAACATTTTTAGATATAATAAAATAACACATGTTGTTGTAGATGATATTAATCATATACAACAACATTTTTTTGAAAAATCCCCTTTATAAAAAAGTACCTACTGAACCAGATGCTACGTATATAAGAACCTTCTCTCCCCTTTGTATGTTTCCCTTTCTAAGCAAATCTAATGCAGTTATGGCTCCGAAGGGCTATGGAGGATTCCAAGCAGATTTTAATTAATACATATGAAAATTATATAGAGAGATTCCAGTCAAAAGTTTAATTTATACACATCAAAAATCCCTAGAAACATC
>JANQEZ010000253.1 GCA_028278115.1 Clostridia bacterium | reverse complement strand
AGAGTAAAACTTAACTTATACATGACTCAAATATGCGACGATTCTGGGCATTTTGAGGTGTGTATAAGTTGTAGTTTTACCTAAAATACCTATAAGCTTTTTAAAGTTAAAGATGAATAAAAAACTTAACTGTTTAATAAAATTTCAATATATCAAAAAAGTTTTATAATACAGAAAATATAAAAAAAAAGGAATATTCAAAAAAATGTAGAATTAACTTATAAAATATGGAAATTTTTAAGTAAATTCATATTTATATGAAAGGAGGGTAATACACTCAGGTTTTAATTTATATCTATAATATAAGATCAAAGTAATATGAGGGGGACTTTTTAAATGTTTAAAAGATTTTTAGCAGTTTTATTAGTTTTAACTCTAGTAATTGGATTAGCTGCATGTGGTCAAGAGCCTGCAACTAATGTACAAGAGAGCTCAACAAATGAGCAAGAAGCTTCCACTAAGGAAGATACTTCAGCAAAGGAGCAGGAAAGTGATGATAACTGGAAAATAGGTATCATGACTGGTACTGTTGTACAAAACGAAGAGGAATTCAATGCTGCTCAGCAAATGATTGAAAAATATGGAGAAGAGCATATTATCACTATGACTTATCCACCTAAATTTATGGATGAGCAAGAGACAACTATAGCTAATATAGTAGGAATGGCTGCCGACCCAGATGTAAAGGCAATAGTTATAGTTCAGGCTGTTCCAGGAACCAGTGCTGCTATAGATAAGGCTAGAGAAATAAGAGGAGACGATCTTTTATTTATAGTTGGTACACCAGGAGAAGACCCGGCTGTTATTGCTTCTAAAGCCGATGTAATATTCCAAACAGATGATTTAGGAATGGGTATTGCTATACCTGAGCAGGCAAAGAAGCTAGGGGCAAAGAAATTTGTTCATTATTCCTTCCCAAGACATATGTCTTATCCACTGCTTGCAGCAAGAAGAGATTTAATTAAAGAAAACTGTGAAAGATTAGGAATTGAATACTATGACGCTACTGCTCCAGATCCGACTGGCGACGCTGGTGTTCCAGGTGCACAGCAATTTATTTTAGAGGATACACCTAGACTTATCGAAAAGTACGGTAAGGATACAGCTTTCTTCGCTACAAACTGTTCTCTACAAGTACCTCTTATTCAAACCGTTGTAGAGGGTGGAGCTATCTATCCACAACCTTGTTGTCCATCGCCTTACCATGCTTTCCCAGGGGCCTTAGCAATTGAAGTACCCGATGACAAGAAGGGTGATATAGACTATATTACTGAAGAAATAAGAGAGAAAATTGCTGAGAAGGGTGCTACTGGAAGATTTTCAAACTGGCCATTACCAGTTAATATGATGTTTATAAGAGCAGGAGTTGCATATGCTAAAGCATACATTGATGGAGAAACTAATGGCAAAGTAGATATTGAAGTAGTTAAAGCCAAGTTCTCAGAAGATGCAGGAGTAAATGTTGATGTAGGTACCTTGGATGATGGTACTAATCAATTCGAGCATTACTTCACTGTAATACTAGATTATGTTAATTATTAATTAGTATAACTAAATAAGACTGTATACAAGGTTGCCCTTGGGCAGCCTTGTATTATGACGAGACTAATAGGGTGGTGAAAGTATATGCTGCAAAAATATGCACTAGAAATGAAAAATATCGATAAGGAATATTTTGGCAATAAAGTATTAAAGGGTGTTGACTTAAAGGTTAAGCCAGGAGAAATCCACGCATTATTAGGAGAGAATGGTGCAGGAAAATCTACCTTGATGAATATATTATTTGGTATGCCTGTAATACATTCTACAGGTGGATTTAGTGGTGAAGTATCTATGGATGGTAAAAAAATAGAGATAAAATCTCCAGATGAAGCCATGGAGAAGGGTATTGGCATGGTTCATCAGGAGTTTATGCTTGTACCGGGCTTTACAATAGCTGAAAATATAAAGCTGAATAGAGAAGTGCTTAAATATAATCCAATAAGCAATGCCTTTAAAAAAGATAGCTTGAGATTTTTAGATTACAAGAAAATGAATAAAGATGCTAGGAAGGCACTAGATACCCTTGGCATTGATATAGATGAATGGGTGAAGGTTGCTGGACTTCCAGTAGGATATATGCAATTCGTCGAGATAGCCAGGGAGATAGATAAGAGTAATGTCAAAGTTTTAGTATTTGACGAACCTACTGCAGTGCTTACTGAAAGTGAAGCCAAGACCCTTATTAAAGCAATGAAGAAATTGGCACAATCCGGCATAGCTATTTTATTCATAACCCATAGATTAGATGAGGTTATGGATGCCGCTGATAATATCACAATACTCAGAGATGGTGAGCTGGTTGCTACTAGAAAAAAGGAAGAAACAAATGTACTGGAGATTGCTGAGCTAATGGTTGGAAGAAAGGTAGAAGTTACTAATAAAGCTAAAAAGGAAGAACAGGAGAGTCAGGAAACTATAATTTCTATAAAAAATTTAAATGTAGACATGCCGGGAGAGGAAGTCAAGGGAATAAATCTGGATATTAAAAAGGGAGAGATACTGGGTATAGGTGGTTTAGCCGGACAAGGTAAAATAGGAATAGCAAATGGATTAATGGGACTTTATAAAACCACCGGAGATATAGAATTTAAGGGAGAAAAACTAAAGTTAAACGATACAAGATCAGTGCTTAATAAGGGCTTAGCCTTTGTTTCTGAGGATAGGAAGGGAGTAGGACTTTTACTAGATTCTTCTATCCAACAAAATATAGTCATTACTGCTATGCAGATAAAGGAAAGCTTTTTAAAAAAATACGGTATTTTTAGTCAATTAGATAAAAAAGGAATTGTAAACCATGCTGTATCTATGATAAAAAAATTAGATATTAGATGTACTGGGCCCCTTCAAGCAACTAGAAGACTGAGCGGAGGCAATCAGCAAAAAGTATGCATAGCTAGAGCCTTGACCTTGGAGCCTGAGGTACTATTGGTTTCTGAGCCTACAAGGGGAATAGATATAGGTGCCAAGAAACTGGTTCTAGACTTATTGGTACAATTAAATGATGAGCTGGGAATGACGGTGGTAATAACCTCCAGTGAATTAGCAGAGCTCAGATCCATATCCGACAGGATAGCCATTATAGCAGAAGGTAAGGTTGAGGGCATACTTAAACCCGATGCCAGCGACGCTGATTTTGGATTAATGATGGCTGGAGAATACAATAAGCTTCGTGGAAAGGAGGCCATATAAATGACTGAATCAATTAAAACAATTACTAAAAAAGTTGGTCTTCCCAGGCTGATTATATCGAGCTTTTTCGTCTTTCTAATAATCGCATCAATAGGTTTGGGGCTTCCCCTTGATAGGACACTTACAAATATAATAAGAAGGTTTGGAATGTTTGGGGTATTGGTTTTAGCTATGGTTCCTGCCATTCAGTGTGGAATCGGACCAAACTTCGCTCTTCCTTTGGGAATTATATGCGGCATACTAGGTGAAATCATAAGTATAGAGTTTGGATTTGTTGGTTTTACTGCATTCATTGTAGCCATTCTAATTTCAATACCATTTGCAACTATCATAGGTGTAGGATACGGAAATCTTCTCAATAAGATAAAGGGCTCAGAGATGCTTGTAGCAGCTTATGCAGCTTTATCTGTAGTATATTTTATGTGTATAATGTGGGTGACACTGCCCTTTAAGCATCCTCAAATGATTTGGCCAATTGGAAAGGGTTTAAGGGTAACTATCGCCCTAGAGGCATTCTTTGGATATGTATTAAATGACTTTGCAGATTTTTCAATTGCAGGAGTCCACATACCCACTGGTCTATTGATGTTCTTTTTACTTTGCTGTTTCGTTGTATGGCTATACACCAGAAGTAAAACTGGCATGGCAATGAAGGCAGCAGGAGATAATCCAAAATTTGCACTGGCTTCAGGGATAAATGTAGATAGAAGCAGGATTATTGGAACAACTTTATCTACTATACTTGGAGCTGTAGGAATAATAGTATATCATCAGAGCTATGGATATATACAGCTTTACGATGCACCTCAATATATGGGTTTTGCAACTGTAGCTGCCGTTTTAATAGGTGGAGCAACAGCTAGAAAAGCAAAAATATCACATGTTCTTTTAGGGGTCTTATTATTTCAAGGATTGTTAGCAGTAGCTCTTCCTGTTGCCAATGAAGTTGTTAAAGGCAGCAATCTGGCTGAAGTTCTTAGGATGGTAATTCAAAATGGTATTATTTTATATGCTCTAACTCAAGTAGTAGGAGGAGAATAAAATGGCAGATGTAAATAACTTAGAGGCGGTACAAGAGAATAAAGAAAAATCATTCGACATAAAGGATTTTTTAATTAATAATATGGTAACAATACTATTTATGATACTATGTATTGCTGGTGTATATTTTTCAAAATTACCTATGTTTTTTATAGTTAATGAAATAATGACAAGGCTTACGAGAAACTCATTTTTAGTTCTAGCACTTATAATTCCAGTTTTAGCTGGAATGGGTCTAAACTTTAGTATAACTATAGGAGCTATGGCAGCTCAGATTTCTATTATTGCAGTTACCCACTGGCAGGTACAAGGAATTTGGGGATTTTTGCTTTGTGCAGTCCTTACAGTTCCCATAGCCATGTTATTTGGTAATTTAGTAGGTAGGCTATTAAATAAAACAAAAGGACAAGAAATGATAGCAAGCATGATAGCAGGATTTTTTGCCAACGGATTGTATCAATTTCTGTTTCTATTTTTGGTGGGTAAAATAATCCCTGTTAATAATCCAGTTTTGATTTTAGACAATGGTGTTGGAGTTAGAAATACCGTTGATTTATCGAGGAATAATGGAATCAAATACGTTCTAGATAACATTTGGAAGGTTCCTATATTCCATTTTGTAATCTTTACAGGACTTTTAATAATTGCATATGGACTATATAGGATGTATAGAGAAAGTAAATCCAAAGCTACTAAGGTTAGCAAGGCGAAATATATAATAATATCTATAGTGGGTTTAGTGATACTTGCATTTGGTATTGTTGTGAACTCGTCTAATGAACTTTCACAGACCTTAAAGATGATTTCTAATTTAAAACTATCTGCAGGTACTGGGCTTGTTGTATTAGCCTTATGCTTGTTTAATGTTTTGATAGTTAAGACCAAGCTTGGACAAGACTTTAGAACTGTTGGGCAAAGCAAGCATATAGCTTCAGTTTCAGGAATCAATGTTAATAAGGTTAGGGTAATAGCCATAACTATATCAACTGTACTAGCAGGCTTAGGGCAGCTTATTTTCCTTCAAAATATTGGGACTTTAAATACCTATGGAAGCCACGTTCAAATAGCTACCTTTGCCATAGCGGCAATACTTGTTGGGGGAGCCTCTGTATCAAAGGCCACCATAGGGCAGGCTTTACTAGGTGTTTTGCTTTTCCATACATTGTTTATCGTTTCTCCTAAGGCTGCAAAGGAGTTGTTTGGAGATGCACAAATTGGTGAGTTTTTTAGAAGTTTCCTTGCATATGGAGTTATAGGCGTTTCATTAGGACTTCATGCTTGGAAGAAAACCCTCAAAGCTATGAGGAAATAAGCCAATAAATAAAATTTCAGAAAAAAATAAATAATGGGTTGACATATCCTTTAGTAAATGATAGACTTTACTATGGATAATGAGACATCACTTAAAACCAAGTAGAAGCATTCGTTTCTCACCTTATTATACATATAATTAAGGTTAATATAGCCCAAGCACTTATCGTTGTGTTTATTAATATTTATTAATTATTTTGGCTATAAGACGAATGTTATGCATTCGTCTTTTTATTTTTATAAACCTTTATGAACTTTATTATTTCTATCGTTACAAAATATCAGGAGGTGGACGATTATCAAAAACATGCAGGAAATTAATGAAGCTATAAGAGATCGTGAAGTAAGACTTATTGACTCAAATGGGGACCAGTTAGGAATAGTATCTTCTAGAAAGGCACTTGAATTAGCTACAGAAAGAAAGCTTGATTTAGTGAAGATAGCTCCAAAGGCTAAGCCGCCAGTATGCAAGATAATGGATTACGGTAAGTATAAGTATGAGCAGGCTAAGAGAGAGAAGGAAGCAAAGAAAAAGCAAAAGGTAATCAATGTAAAAGAAGTTAGGTTAAGTCTTAATATAGAAGAACATGATTTAAATACCAAAGCTAATAGAGCCATTAAATTCCTTGGGAATGGAGACAAAGTAAAGGTTTCCTTAAGATTTAAAGGAAGAGAGCTTGGACACACTCATCTAGGCGTAGATGTCTTAAATAGATTTTTCTCTGTAGTTTCTGAGGTAAGTGTTATGGAGAGAAAGCCTAAAATGGAAGGTAGAAGCATGATAATGATATTAAATCCAAAGAGTACTTAATATCAAAAACTTGAAGGGAGGAATTACAATGCCTAAAATGAAAACTCATAGAGGTGCTGCCAAAAGATTAAAGGTAACTGGTTCAGGAAAAGTTACGAGACGTAAGGCGTATAAAAGCCATATTTTAACTAAAAAATCTGCTAAGAGAAAGAGAAATCTTCGTAAGGGGACTTTAGTTTCTGATGGTGATTATAAAAGAATTAAAACCCTTATACCATATTTATAAATTTTAAGATAAAGTAAAGGAGGTAGGACAAAATGGCAAGAGTAAAAAAGGCTGTAAACGCTAAGAAAAAACATAAGAAAATACTAAAGCTTGCAAAGGGATATTATGGTGCAAAGAGTAAGATTTTCAGACCTGCTAACCAAGCTGTTATGAGATCTTTAAGATATGCTTATATAGGACGTAAATTGAGAAAGAGAGATTTTAGAAAATTATGGATATCTAGAATCAATGCAGCTGCAAGAATGAATGATATTTCATACAGCAGACTTATAAATGGATTAAAAATTGCTGGTGTTAATGTAAATAGAAAAATGCTTTCTGAAATGGCTATCCACGACCCAGAAGGCTTTAAGCAAATGGCTGACCTGGCAAAATCAAAATTAAATGCATAGATAAAAATAGACTCCTGTGAGTCTTTTTTTGTGTTCCAAAAAGCTTTAGCTATGAGCAAAAAAATCAACCTCCTTTTGATAAAATGAAGAAGGTTCGCCAACCAATTCAAAACAAAAGGAGGTATCCGAAATGGATAAAAACAGTTTAGCACATACCAAATGGAATTGCAAATATCACATTGTATTTGCTCCCAAGTATAGAAGGCAAGTGATATATGGGAAAATAAAAAATGATATAGGAAAAATTTTAAGAAAGTTATGTGATCAAAAAGGAGTGGAGATATTAGAAGCAACTGCATGTGCAGATCATATACATATGGTACTTGCGATCCCACCAAAATATAGCATATCAAGTGTAATGGGATATCTAAAAGGGAAAAGTTCTTTAATGATATTTGATAGACATGCAAATTTAAAATATAAGTATGGAAACAGGCATTTTTGGTGTAGAGGATACTATGTGGACACAGTAGGACGCAATGAGAAAGCGATAAGAGAGTATGTAAAAAATCAATTACAAGAAGATATAGCAAATGATCAAATAAGTCTGAAAGAATATCTAGACCCGTTTACGGGTGAGCAAGTAAAACAAGGCAAGAAGAAATAGCAGAGCTGCTTTAGCAGCAGCCTGAGAATAAAAGCAGTTGGCGGACCATTCAAAGAGCCTTAAGGCTCCAGCGAGTAACATGCCCTTCTAGGGCTGAGCAAACTACCCGCTGAGCGGGTAG
>JANQEZ010000249.1 GCA_028278115.1 Clostridia bacterium | reverse complement strand
AATCCTCTTTTATTTTTTATATTTTAAATTCTTTTCCACTTAACTCCCTGTGGAGTGTCTTCCAGTACTATTCCCTGAGCCTTTAGGTCATCTCTTATTTTATCGGCTAGAGCAAAATCTCTTTCTTTTCTAGCTTTTTGTCTTTTTTCTATAAGCATCTCTATCTTATCATCTAGGTTTTCTTGTTTTTTATTTACTAAACCCAGAACCGCAGTAAGCTCTTTAAATAGCTCAAGGGACTTTTCAATAAGCTCTTTAGAAGCTTCTACATCAATATTTGTATTTATATCTTTAACTAGTTCAAATATCGCTGCGATTGCATCGGCTGTATTTAAATCATCATCCATAGCTGTTATGAATTTATCCTTGTGACTTAAAAGACTTTGTAGTACTTCTTCTTCCCCGTGCTTCATAGCTTCTTTGTCTTTATTTTTTAATAGGTGCTCAAGGTTTTCCTTTGAATTATATAGTCTATCTAATGCATTTTTAGCCTGCTGCATAAGCTCTCTACCAAAGTTGATTGGGCTCCTGTAGTGGGCTGATAATAAGAAAAACCTCACTACCTCTGAATCGAATTCAGCTAAAATATCTCTAACATTAAAGAAATTATTCTTAGATTTCGACATTTTTTCATTATTTATATTTAGAAATGCAGCATGGGTCCAATATCTTGAAAGTGGTTTTCCAGTAAATGCTTCACTTTGAGCTATCTCATTTTCATGATGTGGGAAGGTTAAATCCTGTCCTCCTGCATGTATATCAATAGTTTCGCCCAAGTACTTTGTTGCCATTACTGAACACTCTATATGCCAACCTGGTCTTCCCTTACTCCAAGGACTATCCCATCCTGGCTCACCTGGCTTTTGCTTTTTCCAAAGAACGAAATCCGTAGGACTTTTCTTTGCTTCATTTACATCAATTCTCGCTCCTGCCTCTAATTCTTCAATACTTTGCTTAGACAACTTACCGTATTCGTTGAACTTATTAGTATTATAGTAAACATCACCCAAAGCCTCATAGGCATATCCTTTATCAATGAGCTTTTTTATGAAATCTATTATTTCATTTATATTTTCAGTAACCTTTGGATACATTGTAGCCCTTTTGATACCTATTGCATCAGCATCTTTAAAATATTCTTCAATATATCTTTCACTTATATCTTTTGAAGTAACGCCTTCTTCATTGGCCTTTTTGATTATTTTATCATCAACATCAGTAAAATTTTGAACATAGGTTACGTTAAAGCCTCTATATTCCAAATATCTTCTCATTGCATCAAAAACAGTAAAGGTCCTTGCATTGCCTATATGAAAGTAGTTATAAACCGTAGGTCCGCAGACATACATCTTTACTTCTCCAGGAGTAATAGGTACAAATTCTTCTTTTTGTCTAGTTAAAGTATTAAATAACTTCATCATTCTTGCTCCTCTCTTTATATATAAGTTCTTCTTCAAGTTTAAGTATTCTTTTTCTAAGACATTCTAATTCCTGAGCTATTGGGTCAGGGAGTTTAACTTGGTCAAGGTCGGCTGTAGGTTTTTCTTTATCTGTAATCCTTACATTATCCTTGATGACTACTCTCCCAGGAACTCCAACAACTGTACAATTTGGTGGAACTTCATTTAAAACCACAGACCCTGAGCCAATCTTAGAATTATCGCCTACCTTGAAGGGACCTAAAATCTTTGCCCCCGAGGCTATAACAACATTATTTCCTATGGTAGGATGTCTCTTACCTACATCCTTTCCAGTTCCTCCCAAGGTAACTTCTTGGTAGATAGTTACATCATTGCCTACTTCTGCTGTCTCACCTATAACTACACCCATTCCATGGTCTATAAATAATCTTTTCCCAATGGTTGCTCCTGGATGTATTTCTATTCCAGTTAAAAATCTGCTTAATTGCGAGAGCATTCTCGCTATTAATATGAAATCTTTTTTATAGAAATAGTGGGATATTCTATGAAGAAACAATGCGTGTACACAGGGGTAACAAAGTATTACTTCAAACCTGTTCTTGGTCGCAGGGTCCCTTTCGATAATAGAGTCTAAGTACTCGGCAAGATTCTTTAACATTATTATTCCCCCTCTCTTTGTCATTATTATATATACGACCTATTGCTTTTGATACAAGTTTCTGGACAAAGCTGGTTAAAACTCCTTTTTTAGTTGCAAGTTCCATGTTCCAAGTTGCAAGTGTTTTGGTAGCTTCTTGGGTAGTCGCTAAACCTTTGCTTAGGTATCCAATTAGCCTATTTTCTCTTTAGTAATTATTTTGACTTTTCCTACTTGGAACTTGTAACTTGGAGCTTGTAACTCCATAAATAAAACCCCCGCCTCTGAAAATCTCAGAGACGGGGTTATCCGTGGTTCCACTCTAATTAGACATATATGTCTCACAGGTCAATACTTCTTGGTTCGCTACTCGCTAATCGGGTATCGGTCAGACCCTTTAACTAAGCATCAACATCCTTAATGTCTATCTCATATAACCTATAACGGGGTTAACCGTAAAAACCTACTCGAAGAAAATCAATTTTTTCAGCTTTAAGCTCATAGGTGCACTTCAATCCATATTTAGCCTAAGGCTACTTTCAGCCGGTGATAGCCCCTCTCTACAGACATCAACAAATTTACTCTCCTAATCAAAGCCGTATAATATTATATTTATTTTTTACTATTATACCACATTATTTTTATATTAAAAGGCTTAATATTCTTATATATAGTGTTTCTCTACATATGCTATCCTCTTCTGAATATTTTCTCTTCCCAAAATAGCTATTACTTTATCAATATCAGGTCCATGCAACTGACCTGTAAGGGCTGCCCTTAGAGGCATATATAGATTCTTTCCCTTTATACCAGTTTCTTTTTGAATCATCTTAAATACCTTCTTACCAAATACCGCATCTATAGCTTCAGCATTTGTTACTTTATCTTTAAATGTATTCAAAAGGTCTTGTACATGTTCCAATTTTAACACATCTTTAACATCGTCATTTTCAAGCTTTACTTCTTCTCCAAAAAACTGCTTGGCATATTCAGATATTTGACTCAGGTAGCAAATTCTCTCCCTGGCAGTCTCCATTATCATTTTAACCCATTCATATTTCTCTTCTACTTCGCCCTCTGCCAGCATGCCAGCTTCAACTAGGTAAGGAATACATAGCTTTGTGAGCCTGTCTATATCGGCTTCTTTTATATAGTGAGAATTGACCCAATTAAGCTTATCAACATCAAATACTCCGCCGCTCTTTGAAACCCTTTCAAAGGAAAAGCTCTCTATCATTTCATCCATAGTCATTATTTCTTTATTATCCTCTGGGCTCCAACCAACAAGAGCTATATAGTTAACCAATGCCTCTGGCAGATATCCCTTTTTCATAAAATCCTTTACAGCTACATCTCCATGTCTTTTACTAAGCTTTTTCTTTTCAGTATTAAGGATATTAGGTAAATGAGCGAACTTTGGAAGTTCCCACCCAAATGCTTCATATAATAATATTTGCTTTGGTGTAGATGGAAGCCATTCTTCTCCTCTAACCATATGGGTGATTCCCATTAGATAATCATCTACAACAACAGCTAAATGATAGGTTGGAAAGCCATCGGATTTCATAAGGACTTGATCATCGGAATCGTTAGTATTCATGGTAACCTTACCTCTTACAAGGTCATCAAATACTATCTCTCTATCCTTAGGCAGCTTTAATCTTATAACATGGGACTCGCCATCTTCTATCCTCTTTTTCGCTTCATTCATAGGAATATTTCTACAGTGTCCATCGTATCCAAGCATTTCACCCTTTGCCTTTTGCTCTTCTCTAATTTTATCTAACCTTTCTCTTGAGCAGAAGCAGTGATAGGCATGACCACTTTCTAAAAGCTTTTCAATATGCTCTTTGTATATATGGAGCCTTTCGGATTGTGTATATGGACCGTATCCACCCTTTTCAACAATCCTTCCAGCTTCCATCATCGGTCCTTCGTCATGTATAACACCGGCCCATTCCATGGAGTCTATCAGGTTTTCTATAGCCCCCTCAACAAACCTAGTCCTATCGGTATCCTCTATTCTAATTATGTATTCTCCGCCCTTTTGCTTTGCAAACAGATAATCATATAAAGCAGTCCTTAAACTTCCTATATGAACATATCCCGTTGGACTTGGTGCAAATCTCAATCTAACACTCATTGTTAAACCCTCCTATTGTATACTTGGTTATTGCAGTATTATACAATCATATTAAATTATTATATCCTAATTCATTTTTTGTATCAAGGAAATTACAAAGATTTAGTGCTGCATTTTCAAGGGTCAAACCCACAGATGTCGGTTACACGTTAGGGCTTTTACGGACTTTCAAAACCATCTATAAGACTGCATAGCTTCCCTATTTCTTTCCCAATACCTCAAGGACTCTTTCTACAGCTCTCTCTGCGTCCATCTCTTTCTTTTCCTTTTCCCATCTCAGCTTGAGCTCCACTTTATTTTCAGCAGCACCCTTTGCTACCACTATTCTTATGGGAATTCCTAAAAGATCAGCATCGTAAAACTTTGCCCCTGCCCTTTCTTTTCTGTCATCTAGTATAGTATTTACATTCATCTCTTTTAAATGGTTATATAATCTTTCCCCTAACTCAACCTGTTCTTCCCTTTTCGCATTAAGTATTGAAACGATTGTATCGTAAGGGGTTACTTTAGCAGGCCATATTATACCATCATCATCATGATGTTTTTCTACTATGCTGCTAAGGAGCTTATATACATCTATATGACTGGATACCCCATAGATGCTTTGAGGTTTGCCATCCTCATTTTTATACTCCATGTTTTTAATATCAGTTATTTTCCCTAAACTTAACACCTTTCCAATATCTATCCCATATTCTTTAATCAGCCCTTCACCACAATTAGGACATCTATCTTCTTCCCTTATATAACTCACATCTGCTACTATATCTCCAATGAAATCCCTATTGTATATTACATTTTCCAAATGATAGTCCTTTTTATTTGCTCCCGTTACTAGGGAGTCTCCCTTTGTTATTTCTCTATCCACTATTAGTCTAATACCCTCAAGTCCTACAGGTCCCACAAAGCCGGGAACTGTTTGGATTTTACCGCCGATATCTTCATAGTCTGCCATCTGTATGCTTTCTAATGGGACCTCCAACAATTTACTGAGCTTATAGAGATTAAGTTCTCTATTCCCTCTGATAATTACTGCTATAACCTCATAATCTGCTTTGACCAGCAATGTCTTGGCTAAATCTTTTGCATCTATATCCATAAACTCAACTAATTCCTTTATAGTCTTTATATTTGGAGTATGTACTGGTTCTAATTCTTTGCCCTCTATTTCACAATCTGCTACGTGGAAATTTGCCATTTCATTGAGAGCACTGTATCCACATTTTTTACAGCTATAAATTATTCTTTCTCCATTTTCACATTTAAATAAAAGCTCCTCTGCCTTACCTAATGGATTTTTATGATTATATGACTCCCTGCCAATAATGCTTATCCCTATTTCTTCTAACTTATCTTTATACAGCTTCACCATATCTTCATATCCATCAATCACTGCATCTTCTTTTTTTAAAAAAATCATGGTCCTAAGACCAGTATAGTTCTTTGACTTCAATATCCCATCCTTTATCTTTATTTTATCCCTTTCTAGGTTGGAAATATCGTATATGGCCTTTGGTAAATCCTTATAGGATTTCATATCATTTCTAAGGGCAAGACTAACTGTCCTTTCAAACTCTTCCTTTGGAGGGATAAGTACATTTTGAAAGTCACTCTTTTCAAGTTCATTTGATAGTAGTTCTACCAGCTTATCTAGTACTTTTTTACCAAGGGGCAGCACGGAATAAGTCCCTGGTGAAACACTTCTAAACATACCGGAGCGCAAAAGAAGCCTTTGACTCTCAATATTAAATTCGTCCTCTATTTTTTTAGACGTCTTTCCTACTAGTTTTGACATTAGCATAACATATCTCTCCTAACTATGGTCTTTGTTATTTGTCTGCTGCTGGCTGCTGAAATACTGGTCATGTCTTTTTTAAGTTATAGTATATAGCCCGTAAACCTATGTCTCTATACAAAGTGTTAAATTTTACAAGACTGAAATTACGAAATTTACTCATTTAACATTATACCAATTTCTATTGTAATAATTTCTTATCTAATAATATTTTATAACACCACTTTACAAGTTTTAATTAAACAATATCTTTTTCATATATAAAGCGGTAAACATATTTGGAAACCATAGAATAAATTTTCGTATTTTCGAGC
>JANQEZ010000236.1 GCA_028278115.1 Clostridia bacterium | reverse complement strand
GTTAAAATTATATTGCTATGATTAAAATGAAGATTAGTATGTGAATTAGCAAAGTCTAGTTTCAATTTACGCAAAACCTAAAAACCATATGCAATAATTTACTGATAAATAGGTGGAGTGTAAAAGTATAGAAATAAAACAAGAAAAAAGAAGTATGGAAAACGATGGACAATCTAAAAGCTTTATTAAATTCAACTGAAAAAGATACAAATTTTATTGAAACAATTAATTCTGTATAGGTACAAAAAGAATTTAGTACTAAAGATGTTGTTGTATTACCAATTTTATTAGAACACCTACAACTGCCACCATTTTTAGTAGATAAGCGTTATGCTGACTTTACATCTCCTGACAAGTATGAAGAATCATTATCGCTCTTGTTAAGAACTTTAGGAGTTTATTGAAATAAATATCGATGATAATAAATTTTTATGTAAAGAAATCTTATTAGGAATGAAAGGTAGGTGCTATTAAATATGAATGAGTTAAAGACCCCCTTAAATATATATGTGATTTGGCATCCAAAATTTGAAGGAGGATATGACTATGCCAAACAACTATATGCTGACTTCACACGTGATGTTAGTGAGCCACTGTCAAGGGGTTTAGGTATTCCAGTTTATTTTAAGTCAAAAGAAATGAATAATATTAGTGATATAGATTATACTTCTTCAAATAATACTTTGATAATTATATTTGTAGACTCGCATATGGTTGTAGATATAGAATGGCATAGCTATATAAGTACAATTTCGAGTCAATGTGAGATTTTAGATAAATGTATATTGTTACCAGTAGCAATTAATAGAGCTGCTTTTAACATATCAGAGAAAATTGAAAAGATAAATTTCATTAGATTATATGAACTGAAAAAATATGAGCAAAAGAGATCGTATTTAACTTTTAGAATAGCGCACGAATTGTGCAGACTTTTATATGGATTAGAAAGAACATCAAAAGTGATTGATAATCCAGTAAGCCCAGCTCCAGTGAATTTATTTATAAGTCATGCAAAGGAAGATGGGGTTGAGATAGCCAAAGCATTAAACGATCACATACAGGGAGATACTCCTCTAAAGACATTTTTTGATGCTAATGATATTTCTGCTGGCTACGATTTCTCATCAGAGATTGAAGCAAATATTGAAAATAGTGTTCTTTTGGTAATTCATTCTGATAAATATTCATCGAGAGAATGGTGCCGTAGAGAGATTATATTAGCAAAGAAATATAATAGACCGATTATTGTAGTTAATACGTTAGATAGTGGAGAAGATAGAAGTTTTCCATATATGTCAAATGTGAAAACAATTAGAGCTTCTAATCCAATAAATAGAGAAAGACTTATTACTGAAACACTTATTGAAACGTTGAGATTTAAATATCAAGAATTATTTATAAACTACTTAGTCAGTAAATTTAATATAGATGTTAATAGAGAATTTATATTATCTTATCCACCAGAATTACTTTCTTTGATATTCTTAAAGGACATGAATAATGATATAATTGTTTACCCAGAACCACCTTTAAGTGAAGAGGAAATTGATATATTGCAAAGGTTAAATGAGAATATGAAATTTGCTACGCCATCCTTACTTCCGTATTTATCTTTAATGAAAGCAAACGAGAAAAGTGAAGATTCTTTATCCGGTTGTAGAGCTGGTATAACGATATCTGAAAATGAAGATATAACTAAGTATGGTTTTGAATATGTTCATCTACAAGATTTTATGGTAGAAATCGCAAGGTATTTACTTGTATGTGGTGTATCACTAGCATATGGTGGAGATATACATTATCATCATCAATTCAATTTTGTAAAAATACTTACTGACCTTGTGAAAACACATAATAAGGAACATAAAGAAATACCTCAAAAGATTTTCAATTACATATCATATCCTTATTATTTAAATATTGATGTTAATGAAAAAGCGGAGTTAATAAAAGTTGCTTCATTTAGAGAAGTGCCTCCAATAAATAAAGAGTTTAAAGGTGGAACCGAAATAGAAGAGAAATATAATATTGCACTAAACCTTTCTAATATGCGTAAAGTAATGAACGACGAGATTGATGTAAGGATAATACTTGGAGGGAAGGTTCAAGGATATAAAGGTAAGTATCCAGGGGTATTAGAAGAAGCATATCTTGCTTTGAAAAGTAATAAACCAGTATTTTTATTAGGTGCATTTGGTGGAATGACCAATTTAATTACGCAGTGTTTAAAAGGAAATACGCCAGATGAGATAACAGAAGAGTTTCAGTTATCAAATGAAGAATATTTGGAGCTATATAACTATTATAATGACCAAGCTACGAAAGAAGGAAATAATAAGATAACCTATTCTGAAATAGTAAATTTTTTACAAAAAGTTGGAATAGCTGGACTAAATAATGGTTTGAGTATTGAAGAAAATGAATTGCTTTTTAATACAAGCAATGTTATTGAGGCTGTGACTCTAATTCTAAAAGGATTTTCAAATATTAAATTCTGAAGACTTTACAGATACAGAGAATTGTCTGAAAATAAGTGTCAAAAAAAATGTCAAGGGGACGGGGTTGTTGACAATGTGTATAGCCTTAGATAAACTTTTCAATAACCCGGTCCCCTTGTAATGTTAAGAAAACTGTTACAGAAATTTAATAGCCAATATATAAAACTTTTCAAATTAATTATGATTCGACAAAAATTGTCAGAGGAATTTTGCATATTTTGCTTAATTTTTACTTAAAGGTATTGGTTTAAAATTTTCAATACATTTTTTATAAAAGTAAAAACATTTACAGTGTGAGGGAGATATTATGGAGCTAAATGTAGATCAGAAACGAATAGTTGAAGTAAAACCAAGTGGACATATGCTAGTAAAAGGGGTTGCGGGGAGTGGAAAAACAACTGTAGCTATTAATAAGATACCTCATCTATTAAATCACTATTGTTTGGATGCGGATGATAAGATTCTAGTTGTTACATATGCTAAAACATTAATCAATTATATTGGATATATTTATGAAGAAATGGATAATGATAATACTCTTTTTTCTTTTATTGACAGTGATGATAAGGTTGAAATAAAAACTATTGATAGTATTATATATAGACTATTTAAACAGCATGAAAAAAAGCTGAATAAGAAATATAAAACTATTATGAATAAAGATAAATACAGATTAATTGAACATGCAATAAGTATTGTTGCTAAAAAATTTTCTGATGAAAGCATAGTAAAGGTTGAAAATTCAAAATTTCTATTAGAAGAAATAGATTGGCTAAAGTCATGTAAATATACAGATATTGAGACTTATCAAAGCATAGATAGGAAAGGGAGAGGCGGAAGCATAGAAACTGATGGACCGCAAAGAATATCAAAAAATTCAGAGAGTAGAAAAGCCATATTTGATCTGTTTATAACGTATGAAAAGCTTCTGGAGAATGAAGGATTGATTGATTTTAAAACTATTGCTATAAAAGTTCTAGATGCTATAAATCAAGGTGTAATTGATGTGGAAAAATACTCTCATGTCCTGATAGATGAAAGTCAAGATTTAACAAGAGTGCAACTAGAAATACTTGCAAGTCTTTATAGTGATGAAAAGAAATACTCAAGTATAGTGTTTGTAGCTGATACAGCCCAAAGCATATACTCGCACTCGTGGCTTTCATATCAGAGTTTTAAAAGTATAGGTTTTGATATGTCTGGAAGAGCAAGAATACTTTCAAAAAACTATAGAACGACTACGGAAATAGCTCAAGCAGCATACAGTTTAATTGAAAATGATGAGAATATTACGGGTAATGAGAACTATGTAAAGCCATCTGTAATAGAAAGACAAGGAGAGTACCCATTATATAAAAAATTCCAATCTAATCAAGAAGAATTAAATTTTATTTGTGATGAAATAACAGAAAAGCTCTATAAGAAATATGACTTAAAGGAAATAGCTATTATTGCAAGAACTAATGGACAGCTATTAAATGCTAAGGAATATTTATCTAAGAAAAATATAGATGCTCAGATAATTAATAAAAGTAATCCTGATTTTGATAATGATTCTGTTAAGCTACTAACTATGCATTCTATTAAAGGTTTAGAATTCAAAGTAGTAATGATAATAGGTTTAAATGAAGATGTAATCCCAATTAAGCAAAAAGGTGGACTGATTGATAATAAGAATATTGAGTCTGTTGAAAGAAAGCTGTTGTATGTAGGCATGACAAGAGCAAAGGAAGGACTCTATCTAACTAGTTCGTCTAAGCCTTCAAAATTTATGAGTGAAATAAATCCAAAGTATTTAAGACTAGATGATAAGAATGCTTTTTCGAGGCTAAAGCATGTAGGTTTAGAGAACTATAAGTTTAAGAAGAAAATTATAGATATGTATAGTAGGGAAGAAGTTGTTAGGCAGTGGGTTATCAGTGAATTATGGGAAAAACTAGATTATCCTTATGAAATGATGGATATTGAATATAAGGTTAAGGCTTTTTCAAAAACTGGTTATGTAGATATTGTAGTTTTTAATTATAAAAACACAAGAAAGGTACCTTTTATTTTTATTGAAGTGAAGAGAACAGATGAAGACATTGATAATGCTATTGATCAATTGAAGACATACTTGAATACTAATCTTACTGTAGAGTATGGACTAGTTACAAATGGTGAAGAAGTTAAAATACTTAAGAGAAAAGATAATAGTTTTGATCTCATTAGTAGTATACCAGCATTTGAAGATCATATTGGAGAGCTTGTTGAAGAATTTGAATACATTGATTTAAGGAAAGGAAGAAATTATAGAATACAACGAAATCTTGAAGATAAAGAAACTATAAGCTTATATGATAGAAATAGTGATGTAGCATATAATATTGATGGTTATTATGGACTGAAGGTGTATGGAAGAATTATTGCAGGTAATTTTAAATTAGCTGTACAAGAATATTTGGGAGAATTCAGATTACCACAAAATTTGTTATATGATAGCAGGAACTGCTTTATGTTAAAGGTAACAGGAGATAGTATGATTAATGTAGGAATAGATGTTGGTGATTATGTCATAGTACATAAGCAAAATTATGCTGATAATCTGGATATAGTTGTAGCTGTAGTTGGAAACGAAGCTACTCTTAAGAAGTATACAACAATGGGGGATAAGGTTCTTCTGATGCCAGAAAATAGAGAATATGAACCAATCATAGTGGATGAAAAGGATTTAAGAATTAATGGTAAGGTTATTGGAGTATTGAAGACAAAATAGGATAAAAGCTTTTAATTTCATTGTGGTTATAGATATCAATAGAACAAAGAAATGGTGTCAGGCTAGAAAACGTAAAACTACCTATGCATTAGTTTTGCGTTTTCTAGCCTGACACTTTTCGATAAGTTACCTAACATTTCTGTTTGAGACGCTTTAAAATATCGATTATGAAACATAATAGAAACGGGTATGTGCCGCTTTAATGGCATATACCCGCTGTTATAGGCTAAGGCTGCACCCTGTGGAAAATTGAAAAAACCTAAGTTTTAAACTTTTTCATAAAATATAGAGATTCCAGTCAAAAGTTTAATTTATACACATCAAAAATCCATAGAAACATCGGATATTTTGATATGTATAAATTAACATTTACTTCGGATTCTCTATAGCATGATACTTCTCATTAAATTAATTATTTGCCCTTAGTTTTTCTCCATATGTTGGATGATTTGGTAATTGAGGTTCCTTCAGGAATAATATCTACTGACAAATGTGGATGGTCTGCTTCAAGTATACTAGTAATTTTAGCTTTCGCATCTATAATATCTTTTTTAGTATAGAATGCTTGATCAGTTGAAATGTAAATGAGTATGATGTACTTACTGCCATTTTTACTAATGAATATGTTTTCAATCTTTAAGGCTTCAGGCATATTGGTGATAATTATTTCTTCAAATGCTTCTCGTTTTGCATTATCTTGTAACGCTCCTCCCGCAAGTTCAATCAAAGATTCTCTAATAATAGTCAAAGGTTCTTTGATTAACATTGAAGATAGAATTAAAACAAAGAAAGAATCTGCTAAATAAGGAATAAAGCTACTACTATCACCACCACCTCCACTGGAGAGGAAGAATACCCCTAAACCGATGCCTAACGAAAGAGTACCATCAACGAAAGTGGCTTTCTGTTCAGTTTTTAAGAGAATACTTGTATTTCCTATTTTACGATTTTGCTGAAAATAAAATATAGAAACAATGTAGCAGATAGCAGCACAAGCTAATGCATAATAAAGTATCGGTCCTGGGATAAGCATTGGTATACTATCTGATGATACAGTAAAATACATGACAATCCTGATGACAGCTGTCGAAACAGACATTATCAAAACACCAAGAATCATAAGACCTTTGACAAAGCCATAAAGTGGCTCATAAAAGAATCTACCTAGTGGAAAAGTCTTAGTTTTGATTGTCCTAATTGATACAATTCTCATGGCTGCCAGTATACCAAGAAACATAATAAAGCTATAATTACCATCCAAAAAAACTGCTTCAGAATTTGAATAATAAAATGTGGCCCAAGCAATTACTGCCATAAAGAGATTGGCAGCAGCCCCTATTAGTAAAGCACGGTTTTCTTTTTTTCTCTGCATGAATGATTCCTCCTATTTAAATGTCTTATTCAAACTAATATGCATAATGATACGCTTGATTATAAAACCTTTTTTCCTCTATGCTTATCAATCCACTTTCCTACAAAGGGTCTTGTAAATATACTTAAAAGCGAAAATATAGAAAACAGCATTCCTATTTCAACAGCACTTGCTCTAAGTTCAAGAGCGTATAATTGGAATAGATATTAAGAAAATAGGCTTCTTAAGTAATTTCAATTTATGCATATACTACACCTTCGTCTGTCTTGACTTAAGTATAGTACAAAGATGGCAGTTTGCCATCTAACTAAAGTAACTAATTATGTTGAATTTTTTTATGCTTTAAGTTCATATTTCTAGGTATTTTCTCAGCGTTAAAGATGTGACCTAAACCCGAAAATCCAGTATCGAAAACCGATTTGGAACATGTTATGACTTTAGTCACTATTACTTTAAAGTGCCAAGAGGACAGGGTCAGAGGCAACATAATTAGTCTTAGATAAAGTTGACAATAAACCCGTCTCATTATAATGGGGATAAAAGATGAATTTAATTAGGAATGGAGAAGCCAAAAAATTTGCCAGAATTATGGAAATGAATCAAATGAACTATCTAGAAAAAACAAGAAAAAAAGATTGTAGATGCAAGAAAAGCATTTATATTACTTTCTAAGAAATACACTAATATAAGCAATGAAGAGTTATTTTAGGAGTTAAATCTATCAGAACCAACAGTTTCAAAGTGACAAGGGGACGGGGTTAACGACAACATATTTAGTTGTAGATAAACTTGCCAATAACCCCGTCCCCTCGATATTTTACAGCCCATGGCTATGGAAGAAGTCAACTTCATAAGCGAACTTTAGTAGAGAAATGAAGCCAAGTACATGCTTTTTATTCATGGCAATTACTTTGCTGAGATGTTATATTATTCATAAGGTAATACCGCATTTCACAGAGTATTTTGTGGAAAAACTATTTCAAAAGGTATACGGTATTACCTTTAGTTATTTTTGGATATATTTTAAGGGGCAAATTACCCATTATAGTGTTAAACCTTAGTACAAAACTTACGTAGTTATATTCTAAATACCATAATTGAATCGTCTAATATTTTCACCTCATTATTTAGTTCTTCCATAGACGATAGCACTTCTTCTATAGAAGCTGTTTGTTCTTCAATGGAAGCGTTTATCTGTTGAGTTGCGGCTGCTGATTCCTCTGTCATTACAGAAATATTTTCTATTGATTTTAATACCTGATTTTTGGTGTCGTCTACATCTTTTAAAAGCTCATTCGTTGAGTCTATATTATCAACAACCTTATCCATAACATCATTAATTTCATTTAATGAGTTTTCCGTATTCACCAAAGAAATATTGGCTTCTTGAACTATTTTACTGGCAACATCCATTGAATCTTGAGTACCGTTTATAACATTTGTAATTTCATCAATTATTATTTGTATCTCTTTAGTGGAATCACCACTCTGTTTTGCTAATTTTCTTACCTCTTCAGCAACAACAGCAAATCCTTTTCCATGTTCTCCTGCTCTTGCGGCTTCAATGGCAGCATTTAATGCTAAAAGATTAGTTTGCTCGGCTATAGAATTTATCGTGTCTACAATACTAACTATTGACTTAGATTTTTCAGTCAACTCTTGTATTCCTAAACCAACGCTTTTGGTAGCCTTTGTGTTTTCCCCAAATCTATTTTTAAGTCGTATAATAGCCTGAATACCGGAATCAGCTGTTTCTTGCATTTTTTTAGTAATGTCAATGGTATTTTCAGAATGTTTCATAATAATATCTATTTTTCCAGCTAACTCACTGGTCATGTTCAGGCTGTTTCCAGCTTCAAGTGCTTGATTTGTTGCTCCAGATGCTACATTTTGAATAGTTGAAGTGATTTCATTATTTACTACTCCAAGCTCACCAGTTGTTTGAACAATTAATTTTGTCGAATTATTTACTTTGTTAACAGTACTCGCAGCATCTTTAATTAGTTTTCTCAGATTCTCGGTCATCTTATTAAAGCCATTAGCTAATTGTCCTATTTCATCTTTTGATCTGATTTTTACACTTTCTGTTAGGTTACCAGATGCAATTATTTCCGTTTTTTTAAGGAGTTTTTTAATTCCTCCTAATAAATAATTCACTATACCTAAAACTATTAGAGAAATAATTAATGCAGCAATTATAGAATAAGTGTACATTTGCTTTTTCATAACACCCATTTCTTGTAAAATTCTTTCCCTATTTTGAATAACCTTTATAAATCCGCTAATCTTACCACTGAAATCTTTAAAAGGAATCATTATAATTTGAAATTTTTCATTGGAAGATTTTTCAAAAACCTCATTACCTTCTTTTAATTTATCAATAACACTTTCATTAATATCCCATATATCATTTTCACTAGTAGCAGCAACATATTTATTATTTTTTTCCCATGAAACACTTTCTTCATCTTTAAAACTATAAATAAAATATTCTCCACCAAACTTCTCTTTAAGAGAAGCTAAAAACTTTTCTCCAAAATTTCTTCCATATTCAACGGTTCCAATATGTTTATCATCATGAGAGATAGGAACAACGACCCTTAAGCCGTATCCAGCTCTACCTTCTTCTATACCGGAAACAATTTTCTTTTGTCTATTTGCTTCATTAACTGTAAATCTAAATGATTCTAAGCTATCTCCATACTTTTCAGGTTTATGGAGTCTTAAAAATGAAGTGGAATCGGGTAAATGAAATTGAAATTGAGAAACATTCTCTTTGATCTCTTTATAGGATGATATTAGCATGCTAATCAGTTTTTCTCTATCCCTCGTAGCAAAGGCTTTTTCAACCTCGCTATTTTTAGCTACGCTTAATATAGCCATCCTTGTCCCTTCAATCCCATCATCTATAGCTTGATTGATTGATTTGCTTAATAGGCTATTGTAGTCGTTTTCTTTTTTTTTAATTAGCGTATCGGTTTGTCCTACCATAACCATTGAAAATATAATGAACAAAATCATAAAGCTTAAACCTATAGACCCAAAAAACTTAACTTTAATAGACATAATTTACCCCTCTCTAAAAGAATGATTGTATTTTAACATACTCATATTAAATTTCGACAATTTTTCCTATTTTCCTTCTTTTGTTTTTATGGATGGGTGTCATAGAGACGCTTTGAAGCCATTGAAAAGTAATAATAACTTTTAAACGCAAGAAGAAATCTTAAATTTGAGTCAGAAGTCCTAAAAGATCATTCATATAGAATAGAGTTAGATAAATTAATTATTTTCAACACTAATATGGTGTAGTTACAACTGAATATAGTAAAAAGAATGACTGAAATTTTATGTCTTTTTATTTAATTGTTTTATATTAAGCTATATTTTCAAAAAGAATTAATAATTTAGCTCGTTGAGGTACTTAATAAAATCACAATAAGGTATATTATGGGAAAAAGGTTATAATATTCCTTGGAGGTAGAATTATTCTAACTAAATGGATATATTATCCAAATATTAGTTCTTTAACTTTTGCATAACCGTTTGTTTTACCTAACAAGTACTAAGGGGACGGGGTTACCGACAACATACCTAGTCTTAGATAAAGTTGCCAATAACCCCGTCCCCTTGTAATGCGTCCCCTTGTAATGTTTATTTGTTCAAAGTTTAGATAATTATTAATTCTTTTTAAAGGTTAATGTGCTCTCCCTCAGGCTCAAATCCCTTTCTATAAAAGTTGAAATCACAGCAATTTCCACCTTTGGCAAGTGTGCACGGTCTAATCATAACAGAATTTACTCGATCTGCAATTAGTGGATACGCTACTAAATCATGATCGCAGCCTAACTTTGCTACCTCAGGGCAATCTAGCATTTTAGCTGCTTCTACATTGAGGCATTTATCAATTATTATCCGTAAATGATTTTCAGATTCTTCTATTTTTTTTATGTTAAATTCATTTTTTGAAGCTTGAAACATTGCAATGTTCATTTTTTTATAATTATCAAATATATCACCTTCACATTTTTCAAGATCATCCAGTTGATATAGTGATTTCATGCTATTTAGTGCTATTCCATGAAAAATTGATTGAACAAAATTATAGGCTTTTTCCCTACCCTCTAATTTAGCAATAACATTGAATAGTGACACCATGATAACAAATTCAGATGCTCCACTTGGCGTAATTTGCCTAATTTTTTTGTATTCATTATTATAATCTTTTAATATTCTTCTTCTTTCAACTAAAATTTTGATTATAAATGAAAATATTCCGAAAAAACCAAATTTCTCAGTAAAACTCTTTATTATTAGTTTATTTTGACCTTTAAATGCTCCTTTAGGAGTATCTGAAAGCTTCTTACCATACCTCTCTAACTCTTCAACCCTCAATACCTTATTACTCATAATAACCCTCCCTTTTAATAATACAAATAAAATATGAATATATTCATGATTAAATTCATGAATATATTCATATTATACATACATATACTATAGCTGTCAATTCAATTTCTTTAATATAAATCTTGTACTAGAATTTAAAACTCAATTTAACTCTCAGGAGAAATAATGAACTTATCTACCTTTTCCTCTAAAAAACTTGAATTTTAAAAAAAATTATATCTATAGATTGACAAAAATAAAAACTAATAATAGAATATGAACGAATTCATAAATCTATTATTAGTTTTCTTAAGAGGAGGCAATTATGGGAAAAAGAGCAGAAAAAAAAATATATTATCGAAATGCGATATTGTCATCAGCAAAAGAAATGTTTGAGAAATTTGGTTTTGAGAATACAACAATAGAACAAATAGCACAAAATGCAAACATTGGTCTAGGTACAGCTTATAACTATTTTTCTTCAAAGGAAGAGCTGTATATTTCCTCTATGCTTAATATTCTAACAACTTCAGAAAATAGTAGTTTTGATGTTAATGCTTACAATAGCTCAAATACAGTTGAAGCAATATTCGACCTTGTTTCCCACGAATTATCTATTATCAAAATCATCAATAAAAAAGTTTGGCAAACAGCCATGCCTGCTATTTTTGCTTCTTTCAAATCCGATAGTGTTTTTTTTAAGAAGGTATTAGCAGTAGATTTGAATATTATAGATAAAATAAAATCCATATTAATTAATCACAAAGAAAAAGGTTTTTTTGATGTAGATTTGGATATTGAAATAACCACAAATACATTGTTTGGAACGATTATTTTTCAAGTTTTTTATTATATTTATACAGATGAAGTTGATTTTGATTATACTCTTCAACAGATAAAAGATAGTATTCAATTTACTTTAAGATAAATAAGCTTTTAATATATAGAGAAACCAACTTTAAAAAGAAAAAAATTATATTGATGAGAGGAGGATTATGATATTTTATTTTCCTTCATGCAATGAACCTGTTTTTTATATATTTTAAAGGTGAAAACAGATTCATTGAAATCACTAAAATAAAATATCATAATCCTTTTAGTTTTATTCCACTCTATTATTGCTTACCTATAATAGCTGAGGTGCTAAATGTTTCGTGGCACAAGTTATTAAAATTTGGTGAAGAAAAAAACTAAATTTAAAAATCATCCTTTATTTTAAAGTGTTGTGATATGGACTTAAAGGAAGGATTGTTAAAGCGTAAACAAATTAATGTTGTGGATAATCTTGCTACAGCACAGCAAAATTATCAACAGACAAAAAGCAATAAAAAGTATAAAATTGTATAAAAGGACAGTTTGAACATAAGGAAAATTATTGTATAAATATGACTATATAGAAAATAATCAGAAAGGAAAATGTATAATGAATTTACCTATATTTTCATTATACAAGGTGATATAATGCAAAGGAGAGTATTAGCTATAGCAGCTATAGCACTTATGGTGGTTTTTATAAATGGATTAATAAATGATCTTGAAACAAGAAAATTTGACTATGAAACCAATAGAGTAGAAGAAAAAATTAAAATACGATTTATGAGCTCTTGGGGAGGAATTGATAATAAAGCAGTAGTGCTTGACCAGCTGATTAGAGAGTTTAATGAGAAAAATCCAGATATTGTAGTAATAAATGAATCGACTTCTGGGGAGGATTTTTTGTTTAATCTTAAAACGGACTTTGCATCAAATCGTCCACCGGATGTCTTTGGAATTTGGCCGGGCTCAGATATTCAAAAACTGATTGAACTAGGTAAAGTAGCAGATTTAAAAGAAGTTTACCTTGGGGATGAGCAGTGGCAGAGAAGCTTTTCTCCAAAAATTAAAGAAAGATATCTAAGTGGAGAAAATATTTATAGTATTCCCTTTGAAGTCATTTATGAAGGTTTATTCATAAATAGGGAGTTATTTCAAAAACATAGGATAAAGGAGCCTGAAAATATAGAGGAATTATTCTATGCCATTAATAGATTCAATCAGGTAGGCATTACTCCAATTGCATATAATTCAACTGCCGAGGGAAGCTTCATCTATCAAAATATTGTTGCTTCCATTGGAGGAGAAGGAATTGAAACCGATAAAAAGCTTCTAGAGGATAGTATGATAAAGGCTATGGAAATAATGATTGAGCTATATGAAAGAGATGCATTTCCAAAAAATTTTTATGTCCTTGACGATCATAGAAGAAATCAAATGTTCATTAATAGGAAAGCTGCAATGATAGTACAAGGCTCTTGGTTTATTGATAGCGAGATGGAAAAAAATAATGACATAGGTTTAATTCCATTTCCCCTAAAGAGCAGTAGAAAGGCTGTAATACATGGCATAGGAAATGGGAATTTCCATATAACCAGCAAAGCCTTCGCAGATGAAAAAAAGAAGGAGGCGTCACTTAGATTCTTAAAATTTTTAACATCTAAAAGGAGCTTTGAATTGTTTTCAAGCTTACCCGGCTTTACAAGCAGCTTAACTTATGAAATAGATGAAGGTATAAGTAAAGAGAGCATCAAGGAACTAAAAGAAGCCAATGAGTACGTGACTCCTATTGACCATATGATTAATAGGACACTATGGGAGAACTATATTATTGAAAGATTTCCTTTGATGCTTGATAGAAAAATTAAACCAGAAGAGTTCTTGGATTTGGGGGATTAAATTGAATATTAAAAGAATATACAAGGACCTACCAATTAAAAATAAAATGCTGCTGGTATTCTATATTCAGATATTCATAACAGTTATATTTATAGGGGGATTATTTTACAATAAAATAGATAGGGTAATGGAAGAACATGCAATTGATTTATCTCAAGATACACTAAAGATTATAGAGACGAGAACCTCTGATTTTACAGACAATGTGGAGGCCATATCTCAAGATTTATTATACGATCAAGAGATTTATGATGTGCTTTTAGATGATAGGTCCGATAAATATCTGTATTACTATTCAGTATCTAACCTCAAAAACATCCTAAGAAAAAGGACTTTGGCTTTTGATATGATACAGTCCATAACCATAGTAACTAGAGGTAGGGAGTTCTTATCCTATGATACCAATGGAGGAAGGCATAATATAGAGGCTTTAATTCCCTATGACTATATACTTCCACTGGCTAGAAAGGCTGACGGAGATGTTCTATGGTTTATAGATGAGGTCGGTGATGAAAAAAACGTTTTCCTGGCAAGGATTATAAATGACAGAGATACATATTCAGAGATAGGTCTTATGGCAATACTTATTAATACAGAAGAACTCAGATCCACTTACCATGAGCTATCCTCAGATATACTTAAAAACATTGCAATTATATCAAAGGATAATAATATTATATTCAACAGTAATATTGAAAGTAATTCATGGCTTAACAATAGTGATTTTAATTATAATGATAATAGCGGATTTATTAGAGACGATGATAATAATCTCATTATTTCCTATTTAAAACTAGAAATATCTGACTGGTATATAGTAACGGGATTTTACCACGATGAGCTTACTAGAGACTTTAGCAGCCTTCAAAGATGGATGATTACAATATTCATTCCTGCTATTTTACTACTATCAATGCTGACCATAATGCTGTCAATGGATATTGTCACACCTATGAATCAAATAGTAAGCAGGATGGAGTCCTTTAAAAAGGGTAAAAGAGCTGAGAAACCTAATCTCAATAGAGGTGATGAACTAGGATTTTTGGCCGATAACTTTGAGGAGATGATAGATAAGGTAGACTATTATATGAATAATGTACTTAAGGAGCAAATACTACGCAAGGAAGTTCAAATAAAGGCACTTCAGTCCCAAATAAATCCTCACTTCCTATTTAACACCCTAGAATCAATTAACTGGAGGGCACAATTGATTGATGCTCCTGACATTAGTGAAATGGTCACGGCTTTATCATCTATTATAGAGGTCAATATTAGTAAGGATATAAAACTAATACCCTTAAGGGAGGATTTAGAATATGTAAAGAACTACTTAGTTATTATGTCAAGACGCTATGAGGAGCGATTAAAGATAAAGTGGGAAATTAATGAGGATGTACTTAATATAAATGTTCCTCAGCTTTTATTACAGCCAATAGTGGAAAACTCTATTAAACATGGAGTAGGTAAAACAATAAAAATTGGATACATTTTAATAAAGGCATATAGAGATAAAGATAATGTTTTTATTGAAGTAATAGATAATGGTGCTGGCCAGCCTTTAGATAAAGTAAAGGCACTTAATGAAAAGTTCAGTAAAACTACCAGCACAAGGGAATATACAATGGAGAATGAAGATTGCGGGATTGGACTTGACAATGTTAATCAAAGAATAAAGCTTTTATTTGGTGAAAAATATTATATACGTCTTGAAAGTAAGGAAAATCATTACACTCGAGTTATAATAAAACTACCTATAGAATAGGAAGTGAAGTTTTATGAAATATAAGGTTCTAATTGTTGATGATGAGACAATTGTAAGAAAGGGTATAGCAACGGTTGTGAACTGGAATCAGCTGGGCTGTGAGGTTATTGGCGAAGCTGGTAATGGTCATGTAGGTATGGAGATGATTAGAAAGCATAAGCCAGATATTATCATCGCAGATATCAACATGCCAAAGCTTAGTGGGCTGGATATGATAAAAGAGACATTAGATGTAGTAAAGCATAGTAAAATAATAATACTTACTGGTTATAGAGACTTTGACTATATTCAAGAGGCAATGAGAATAGGTGCCTTTGATTACCTTTTAAAGCCTTCAAAATTGGATATTCTTATTAAGACTATTAAGAGGGCATTATTGGAATTAAAGTATACCCATAAGCTAAATCAGACAAAGGCAAAGCTAATTGATAATTTTGAGAAGGCAAAGCCAGTTTTAAAGGAAAAGCTGCTTAAAGATATAATTATAAAAACTGTAAGTCTTGATGAAGGAGTCATAAAAGAACTTAAGACCTATGATTTATCCCTAGAGGAGTACTACGTTATTTTGATTGAAATGGGTAGAACAAAGGATATTTATAGTAGACAAATATATAAGTTTGGACTTTATAACACCTTTGAAGAGGTTTTAGGAGAAAGCTTTACATATGAGTCCGTTGATATTGGAAATAATAAAGTCATTTTTATAGTATCTAGTGGTGAAAAGGATTTTAAAGATAAAATATTATCCAATTTAGAAGAAATGATGGAGCTTATGGCAAAATGCTTTGAAATATCATTAACCGCATCTATGAGTACTCTGGCAGGTAGTATCTATGAATTGCCTAGAAAGGCAACAGAATGCTTTGATAGTATTGGATATGGCTATTATTTAGGGGAAGGTTCAATTATACTGGCCGAAGATTTTGAACTAGATCAGCACAGAGATATAAGCGAGCTGGAGATATATTCCAATGAACTATTAAAATATATAAAGCTAGGAGATAAAAATAATATTGATGATTTGATTCAAGAGATATCGAATGCTCTAAAAAATAATACCTCATATCACCCAGTTGATGTAAATAGCTTTTTGATAAGGGTTATCTATAATATATATAACTATGTACTGATTAATAAGCAGCTTGATGAGAAAAGCTACGGATTGGACGGGGTTATACTACACAATAAGATTCAAGCAGCATGCAAGGTTGAGGATTTAATTGCCATAATAAAAGAATTTTCCCATGAAGTAGCAAATGACACTAATAACCTTAGAAAAGAAAGTCTCAATAATATCATAAACAAAGCCATACATTATATAAAAAACAATTATACCAAATCAATTACGTTAAATGATATATCTCAACATGTGAACATTTCAGCCTACTACTTGAGTAGAATGTTTAAAAAAGAAATGGGTAAGAACTTTTCAGAATACCTCATTGAACTTAGAATGAACAAAGCAAAGGAATTTCTAAAAAATCCTGAATTTAGGCTATATGAAATTGCAGATATGATAGGCATAAAGGACTCCCATTATTTCTCAAGGGTTTTCAAAAAGAATTTTGGAATAACACCTACACAATATCGAGCACAGTGCATAGATAGCGATGGAGAAGTACTTTGTAAATAATAAAAAGACCTTAAGCTCTATTTTAAGCTATATAGATAACCAACTTTAAAGGTGGTTATCTATACTACAAGCTTAAAATAGAGTTTTTTTATCGTTAAAGACCTCAAAAATTTTCTGCAAGAAATTGCATAGCTGAAATAGATGAAAATAAAGAGTTAGAAGGGAAAAATGAAACTAGTACTATTTAAATTTTAGCATAGTTTTTTAACAGGTAGCCAGAGGCATTAGTTATTTCATAGAAGCCTTATTAGAAAGACCCTAATACTTGTAACTTAAATCTTAGAACTTATAACTGCTTCTATCCGCCTTTGACAGTGGATTTTTTTGTTGCAAAATATTGCATTAGCATGTCAATATAATGACTAATTATAGCAACTGTATTCATTTGATTTATGGGAAGTTACAAATACAATTATAGACAAAGGGTGTGGGAAAAATCTATATAAAGAAAGCTTGAGGTGAATTAAGTTGACGGAAAAAAAGCCACTTAAAAGACGGAGCAGTTACTTTAAAAAAAATATTGCTCTTTACATCATGTTAATACCAGGTGTTTTAGTTTTATTGGCAAATAATTATCTGCCAATGGGAGGAGTTTTACTAGCCTTTAAGGATTACAACTATGCAAAGGGATTTTTAAAAAGTGATTGGATCGGCTTTGACAATTTCAAATACCTTTTTACTTCCAATCAAGCCTTTGTAATAACAAGAAATACATTTTTATATAATGCAACATTTATAATTATATCTGTAACAGTTGCTCTGGCTCTGGCTATTGGATTAAACGAGCTTAGAAATCAGAAGCTTGCAAAGCTATATCAATCCATTTTCTTCTTACCATATTTTTTGTCATGGGTAGTTGTAAGCTATTTAGTATTTTCACTTCTTAGTGTAGATATGGGAGCAATGAACAATATGCTTATGTCTTTCGGTAAAGAGAGAATAAACTGGTATACAGTACCTAGATTTTGGCCCTTTATCTTAGTAATGGTTAATACATGGAAATGGACGGGATACGACAGCATAATTTATTTAGCTGCAATAGTTGGAATTGATAAATCCTTTTTTGAAGCAGCCGCAGTTGATGGAGCTACGAGATGGCAGCAAATTAGATATATTACCATACCATCTATTATGCCTGTAGTTACAGTCTTGACATTATTAAAGGTAGGACGTATTTTTTATGGTGACTTTGGATTGTTTTGGAATGTACCTAAAAATATGGGGGTTCTATACAATGTGACCAATGTTATCGATACATATGTCTATAGAGCTTTAACTCAGTCGGGAGACATAGGAATGGCAGCGGCAAGTGGTTTATATCAGGCCATACTAGGGCTGATATTGATCTTAGGAGCCAATCATATAGTAAGAAAAATAGACCCAGATCAAGCATTAATATAGGAGGTTATCTATGGAAAGTAAAACGCTTAAAAAAGAGCCTTTAAAAAAGCTTTCACAGCAATCAAAGGAAGGACGGAGAGCTGAATCTTTGGAAAACGTTACCAAAATAAGTAAAAAAGCTGATATAGTAATTAATATCATAATGATTATTTTGGCTTTGCTGTGCTTATATCCTTTATTTTTAGTATTTTCAATATCAATTACAGATGAACAATTAATCAGCCATGCAGGGTATCAGCTTTTTCCTGACAAGCTCAGTTTTAGGGCATATAGCTATGTTTTAAGGGAGGCTACAGATATACTTAGAGCCTATGGAGTCACAATATTTGTTACAGTTGTAGGAAGCTTATTATCCCTAACGATTATTTCACTATATGCATATCCCCTCTCAAGGGATGATTTTGAGCATAGAAAATTATTTACCTTTTTAGTTTTCTTCACCATGCTATTTAATGCTGGTTTGGTCCCTTGGTACATGGTCTACGTGAATGTCTTGCATTTAAAGAATTCTATATTTGCAATGATTTTGCCGGGTTTATTTACACCACTTTATGTACTGATTATGAGGACTTTTTTCAAAATGTCCATTCCAAATGGCATTATCGAGGCTGCAAAGCTGGATGGTGCAAGTGAATTTAGGATATTTGCTCAAATAGTTCTGCCCTTAGCTAAGCCGGCACTTGCAAGTATTGGACTGTTCAATGTACTATATTATTGGAATGACTGGTATTCACCATTGTTATTCATAACAGATGAAAGATTATTTAATCTACAGTATATGATGTATCGAATCGATAGAAGTATAACCTATTTGGTATCCCAGTCAAATACCCTGGGAAATGTTTCAGAGCTATTGGCGAACATACCATCTCAGACAGCAAGGATGGCAATGGCGATCATAGCAATTGGACCCATCATTTTTGCCTATCCCTTTTTCCAGAAATACTTTGTGGCAGGTTTAACGGTGGGGTCAATGAAGGGTTAATAAAATTAAATATAATTTAGGAGGGGAAAGAAAGTGAAAAAGTTTATTTGTATACTTATGGTTTTGCTATTATCAATATCATTGATAACAGGATGTACTACAAATACTGGAGGAACAGAAGCTCCAGAGGGCGAAGAAAGCAAAGCTTTAGATTTTGTCGATTTAACATGGTATGTTATTGGTAATGGACAACAGGACGATGTTGAAAAAATTGAAGCCAAGGCCAATGAATACCTAGAGGCCAAGGGAATTAATGCAAGACTGAATTTACATTGTTATGATTGGGGAAGCTATGACCAAAAAATGAGAACTAGTATTGCTGCTAGAGAAGAATTCGATATTTGTTTTACTTCTTCATGGACAAATAATTATCAGCAGCAGGCAGTAAAGGGAGCATTTATACCTTTAAATGATTTGATGGAGGAATACGCACCGAAGACTAAGGCACAGCTAGGAGAAGACTTCCTTAAGGGCTCTCAAATAGATGGAATAAACTATGCGATACCGGCAAATAAAGAAAAGGCTCATCAATGGGGATTTATCATCAGAAAAGACTTAGCTGATAAATACAGCCTTGATATTTCAAAGATTAAAAAGCTTGAGGATTTAGAGCCATATCTACAAACTATTAAGGAAAATGAGCCGAATATTTATGCACTAGAAGCCCTTAATGGAGAATCGCCATTTAAATTACTAGACTTTGATAGAATTGGCGATGACAAATATCCAGGCGTAGTGTGGAATGATTCAAGCGATATGAAGGTCTTTAATGAATTTGAAGCTCCTGAGACAAAGGCATTATTTAAGACCATGCACGAATTCTATAATAAAGGATATATAAGACAGGATGCAGGAACAGTTACAGATTTTAATGCAGATTTAACAGCAGGTAAAATATTTGTATCAACTAAATCCCTTAAACCTGGTAAAGATGCTGAAATGAGTATATCAACTGGTTATGAATGGGTTCAAGTTGAAATTACACCCCCTATTATATCCAACAGGGATACCTCGGGGTCCATGCAAGCCATTTCTCAAACATCGAAAAATCCAGAGAGGGCATTGATGGTTCTTGAGCTGTTTAATACCGATCAATACTTTAATAATTTAATCAACTTTGGAATTGAGGATATACACTATAAAAAAATCAGTGATAATCAAATTGTACCTGGACCTGAAAATGAGAAATATAATCCGGGAACACCTTGGATGTTTGGTAACCAATTTATAAACTATCTATGGGAAAATGAAGATCCTGAAAAATGGGATAAATTCAGAGACTTTAACGATAAAGCCTCCACCACTAAAACCTTAGGCTTCATATTTGATCCATCTAAGGTTAAAAATGAAATTGCAGCATGTAATAATGTATGGGACCAATATGTACCGGCTCTTGAAACCGGAACAGTTGATCCAGAGGAATATCTGCCAATGGCAATCAATGCATTTAAGGAAGCAGGCTCAGATAGAATTATTGCTGAAAAGCAAAGACAGTTGGACGAATGGCTGCAAAACCAGAAGTAGCTATAGAGAATCCGAAGTAAATGTTAATTTATACATATACTATATTAATGTACATATCAAAATATCCGATGTTTCTAGGGATTTTTGATGTGTATAAATT